>NZ_JBFXGV010000029.1:0-41750 GCF_050177655.1 Paenirhodobacter sp. | reverse complement strand
TCGAGGCCGAGCCCGATCGCGGCGCGCGAGCCGAGATACAGCTCCTGCAGGTTCGCAGGCGAGGGTTTGATCAGCACCTGATATTGAGAGTCGTGCTGCAGCCGGTTCGGGTTCTCGCCGTAGCGGCCATCCGTCGGGCGGCGCGAGGGCTGCACATAGGCCGCGGCCCAGGGGGTCGAGCCAAGCGAGCGCAGCGTGGTCGCCGGGTGGAAGGTGCCGGCGCCCACTTCCATATCGTAGGGCTGCAGCACGGCGCAGCCCTTCGAGGCCCAGTAGGTCATCAGCCGCAGGATGATTTCCTGGAACGAACGCGGGGCGGTCTGGGGCGCGGTCTGGGTCGACATCTTTCCCTCTCGATGAAAGCGTCCCCTCTCTAGGCAAGCCCCGGCGCAGGGTCAACGGGGCTTGCGCGCGCGCCGGCCCCCTGCCCCGCCCGGGCGGCGAAAAACCGGGCCCGGGGGCTGCGGTTTTGGGGTGACGTCGCCGCTCAGGCTGCTAACGTGCCGCGAGTTTGCAAGCCGAAGGTGGGGTAAGGATGAAGCGGTTTTCGCGCGCGATCAGCATCACGGTGGGCGCGGTGCTCACCGGCATGGTCTGGACCGGGGCGGGCTGGGCGGAGCCGAGCTGGGTGCAGATCGAGGCGCAGCCCTCGCTGGCAAAGGCGCAGGAACGCGCGCGCGACTGGGGCACGACTTTCCCCGATCTGGCCGGTTTCGCGATGAATTCGGGCTGGTATGCGATCGCGATCGGCCCCTTCGACGACATCGCCACCGCCACGACCGAGCTGCGCCGGCTGCGCCGCGAGGGGCTGATCCCCGCCGACAGCTACGTCTCCGACGGCAACCGCTTCCGCGGCCAGTTCTGGCCGGTGGGCGCGGCGCTGACCGCCCCCGCAGATCCGGCCACGCCCGCCGCCCCGGAGGAAACGGTCGCCCCGGCCGAACCGCAGACCGCCCTGCCCAGCCCCGCGGCGCCCGAAACCATCGCGCCCGAAACCCCCGCACCCGAGACCACTGTGGCCGAGCCCGCGCCCGAACCGGTCGAGACGCTCGCCGACTCGCGCCGGCTCGAGGCGGCGCTGCCGCGCGAGACCCGGATCGAGATCCAGTCGGCGCTGCAATGGCAGGGCTTCTACGCTTCCGCGCTTGACGGCGCCTTCGGCCGCGGCACCCGCGCCTCGATCGCCGCCTGGCAGGCGGCGCAGGGCCATGAGCCGACCGGCGTCCTGTCCTCCGCTCAGCAGGGGGAACTGCTGAATGCCGTGGCGGCCGAACGCGCCGCGCTCGGCCTCACCCCGGTGACCGAGACCGAGGCGGGGATCGCGATCGACCTGCCGATGGGGCTGGTCGAATTCGACCATTACGACCCGCCCTTTGTTCATTATCGCGCGAAGGACGGCTCGGGCGTCTCGGTTCTGCTCATTTCCGAACCGGGCGACCAGAACACGCTCTTCGGTCTTTACGATGCGATGCAGACGCTCGAGATCGTGCCGATGCAGGGCGAACGGCATCGCGAGAAGACCTCCTTCACGCTGACCGGGCAGAACGACCGGATCCATTCGCAGACCGAGGTGCGGCTCAGCGCCGGGCTGATCAAGGGCTTCACCCTCGTCTGGCCCGCGGGCGAGGACGCGCGCATGAGCCGCGTTCTGGCCGCGATGCAGACCTCGTTCAAGCCGGTGGGCGACACCGCGCTCGACCCGACGCTCGGCAAGCCGATGGAGGTGCCGCGCGCCGATCTGATCTCGGGCCTCGACGTGCGCCACCCCGAATTCGCGCGCTCGGGCTTTTACATCACCGAAAAGGGCGCGGTGCTGACCGCCGCCGCGGGCCTTGACCAATGCGGCCGGATCACCGTCGAGGACGAACCGGCCGAGCTGAGCCTGATCGACGCGGGCCTCGGCATCGCCGTGCTCACGCCGAAGACGCCCGTCGCCCCCGCCGCCGTCGCCCCCTTCGAGATCGCGCAGATCGGGCCAGGCGCCGACATCACCGTCGCGGGCTTTTCCTATCCCGAGGCGCTTTCCGCCCCGGTGCTGAGCTTCGGCACGCTTTCCGATCTCACCGGCCTTGCGGGCGAGGCAAGCCACGCGCGCCTTGCCGTGCACACGCTGCCGGGCGATGCCGGCGGGCCGGTGCTCGACGGTGGCGGCGCGGTGATCGGCGTCGTGCTGCCGCGCGCGGCGGATGCGGCGAAGCTGCTGCCCGAGGATCTGACCGAGGCGGTGCAGGCCACGGCGATCGCGCCGGTGCTGGCGGAAAAGGGCTTTGCCCCCGCCGCGGCCGAGGGCACCGGCACGCTCGCCGCCGAGGATATCTCCGCGCTCGCGCAGAAATTCACGGTGCAGATCGCCTGCTGGAAATAGCGGCAGCGAACTTTGCAAACTCGGCGAAATTGGTCAGTTAATTTGCTCAGTTTCGCAGAATTGCCTTGCGCTGCATTGCGGCAACGCTAGTTTCGACCCAACATTCGGGTGTTGGGAGTGATGCCATGTTCAACAAGATCCTTGTTGCGAACCGGGGCGAGATCGCGATCCGCGTGATGCGGGCGGCGAACGAGCTCGGCAAGAAGACGGTCGCCGTCTACGCCGAGGAGGACAAGCTCTCGCTGCACCGGTTCAAGGCGGACGAGGCCTATCGCATCGGCGAGGGGCTGAGCCCGGTCGGCGCCTATCTGAGCATCCCCGAGATCATCCGCGTGGCGAAGGAATGCGGCGCCGACGCGATCCACCCGGGCTACGGGCTGCTTTCGGAAAACCCCGATTTCGTCGAGGCCTGCGACGCCGCCGGCATCACCTTCATCGGGCCGAAGGCGGCGACGATGCGCGCGCTTGGCGACAAGGCCTCGGCGCGACATGTCGCAATCAAGGCCGGCGTGCCGGTCATCCCGGCGACCGAGGTGCTCGGCGACGACTGGGACGCGATCAAGAAGGAAGCGGCCGAGATCGGCTATCCCTTGATGCTCAAGGCGAGCTGGGGCGGCGGCGGGCGCGGCATGCGCCCGATCAACGGCCCCGACGAGGTGATCGAGAAGGTCCGCGAGGGCCGGCGCGAGGCCGAGGCCGCCTTCGGCAATGGCGAGGGTTACCTCGAAAAGATGATCCTGCGTGCGCGCCACGTCGAGGTGCAGCTGCTCGGCGACACCCACGGGCATCTTTACCACCTCTTCGAGCGCGACTGCACCGTGCAGCGCCGCAACCAGAAGGTCGTCGAGCGCGCCCCGGCCCCCTACCTCACCCCCGAGCAGCGCGCCGAGGTCTGCGGCCTCGCGCTAAAAATCGGCAATGCGGTGGGCTACGAATGCGCCGGCACCGTCGAATTCCTGATGGATATGGACAGCGAGCGGTTCTACTTCATCGAGGTGAACCCGCGCGTGCAGGTCGAACATACGGTCACCGAGGAAGTGACCGGCATCGACATCGTGCAAAGCCAGATCAAGATCGCCGAGGGCGCGACGCTGGCCGAGGCGACCGGCGTCGCCTCCCAGGCCGAGGTCACGCTTTCGGGCCACGCGCTGCAATGCCGCGTCACCACCGAAGACCCGCAGAACAACTTCATCCCCGATTACGGCCGGATCACCGCCTATCGCACCGCGACCGGCATGGGGATCCGCCTCGACGGCGGCACCGCCTATGCGGGCGGCGTGATCACGCGCTATTATGACAGCCTGCTCGTCAAGGTCACCGCCTGGGCGCAGAACCCCGATCAGGCGATCCACCGGATGGACCGCGCGCTGCGCGAATTCCGCATCCGCGGCGTGAGCACGAACATCGACTTCGTCATCAACCTGCTCAAGCATCCGACCTTCCTCGACATGAGCTACACGACGAAGTTCATCGACACGACGCCGGAGCTGTTCCAGTTCAAGAAGCGGCGCGACCGCGGCACGAAGATCCTCACCTATATCGCCGACATCACGGTGAACGGGCATCCGGAGACGACGGGCCGCGCGAAGCCCCATGCCGAGGCGAAGCCGCCGCGGCTGCCGCCGCTTGCCGGTCCGGTCAAGCCCGGCACGCGCGACCTGCTCGACGAGAAGGGGCCGAAGGCCGTCGCCGACTGGATGCTGGCGCAGAAGAAGCTGCTGATCACCGACACCACGATGCGCGACGGCCATCAGTCGCTGCTGGCGACGCGCATGCGCTCGATCGACATGATCAAGGCGGCGCCGGCCTATGCGGCGAACCTCTCGGGGCTGTTCTCGGTCGAATGCTGGGGCGGCGCTACCTTCGACGTCGCCTATCGTTTCCTGCAGGAATGCCCCTGGCAGCGGCTGCGCGACATCCGCGCGCATATGCCGAACATCCTGACGCAGATGCTGCTGCGCGCCTCGAACGGCGTCGGCTACACCAACTACCCCGACAATGTCGTGCAGTTCTTCGTCGGTCAGGCGGCGAAGTCGGGCGTCGACGTGTTCCGCGTCTTCGACAGTCTGAACTGGGTCGAGAACATGCGCGTCGCGATGGATGCGGTGGTCGAGGCCGGGAAGATCTGCGAGGGCACGATCTGCTACACCGGTGACATCCTGAACCCCGATCGCGCGAAATACGACCTCAAGTATTACGTCGCAATGGCGAAGGAGCTGGAGGCCGCGGGCGCCCATGTGCTCGGCCTGAAGGACATGGCGGGCCTCTTGAAACCCGCCGCGGCGCGGGTGCTGGTGAGCGCGCTGAAGGAAGAGGTCGGCCTGCCGATCCATTTCCACACCCATGACACCTCCGGCATCGCCGGCGCCACCGTGCTTGCCGCGGCCGATGCCGGCGTCGATGCGGTCGATGCGGCGATGGACGCCTTCTCGGGCGGCACCTCGCAGCCCTGCCTCGGCTCGATCGTCGAGGCGATGCACCACACCGAGCGCGACACCGGCCTCGACATCGGCACGATCCGGCGGATGTCGAACTACTGGGAGGCGGTGCGCCACCAGTATCGCGCCTTCGAGAGCGGGCTCGAGGCGCCGGCCTCGGAGGTCTATCTGCACGAGATGCCCGGTGGCCAGTTCACCAACCTCAAGGCGCAGGCGCGCAGCCTCGGCCTCGAGGAACGCTGGCACGAGGTCGCGCAGGCCTATGCCGACGCGAACCAGATCTTCGGCGACATCGTGAAGGTCACCCCCTCGTCGAAGGTGGTGGGCGACATGGCGCTGATGATGGTGGCGCAGAACCTGACCAAGGCCGACGTGCTCGACCCGGAGAAGGACATGGCCTTCCCCGATTCGGTCGTCGACATGATGCGCGGCAATCTCGGCCAGCCCCCGGGCGGCTGGCCCGAGGGGATCGCGAAGAAGGTGCTCAAGGGCGAAACCGCCTCGACCGAGCGGCCGGGCAAGCATCTGCCCGCCGTCGACATCGAGGCGACGCGCGCGAAGCTTTCGGCCGAACTCAACGGCTATGTCGTCGATGACGAGGATCTCGCGGGCTATCTGATGTATCCGAAGGTCTTCCTCGACTACATGGGCCGCCATCGCCAATACGGGCCGGTGCGCACCCTGCCGACGCCCTGCTTCTTCTACGGGCTCGAACCGCAGACCGAGATTTCGGTCGAGATCGACCCCGGCAAGACGCTGGAAATCCGCTACGTCACCTCGGGCGAGACCGATGAGATGGGCGAGGTGAAGGTCTATTTCGAGCTGAACGGCCAGCCGCGCGCGGTGCGCGTGCCGAACCGTGCGGTGAAGGCGACGACCGCGGCCAAGCCGAAGGCCGATGCCGCGAACCCGAACCATGTCGGCGCGCCGATGCCGGGGGCGATCGCCTCGGTCGCGGTCTCGGTCGGGCAGAAGGTGCATCCGGGCGATCTGCTGCTCACCATCGAGGCGATGAAGATGGAGACCGGCCTGCACGCCGATCGCGACGCGGTGGTGAAGGCGCTGCACGTCACCGCCGGCAGCCAGATCGACGCGAAGGATCTGCTGATCGAATTCGAGTGAGCCTTTCGGCTTGATCTCGCGGAGGGGCGCGTCACACTGGGCGCGCCCTTTTCCATTGAGGTCTTTCGATGAAGTTTATGCCCGCTGCCGCGCTTTGCGCGCTTCTGCTTTCCCCTGCGCTCCCCGTCCGGGCCGAGGACAGCACGATCACCATCGCCCCGGAGGACCGCGCAATGGCCGCGGCGGTCGCGGCCGCGCGCGAAAGCCTGCCGCAGATGCTTGCCGCGCAGGTGCCGGAGACCGGCGAATCCTCCCCCTCCTTCTCGCTCAAGGTCTCCTTCCCGGTCAGCGGTCACGCCGCCGAGGCGGCCCAGGTGACCAGCGAAGCGATCTGGGTCGGCGGCATCGCCCGCGACGGCGGCGCCTTTGCCGCGCGGCTCGACAACGATCCCGAATTCATGCCCGGCTTGTCGCTGGGCAGCCCGGTTCGTTTCCGGGAGGAGCAGATCATCGACTGGTCGCTGACCGGGGATGACGACCGTATCTACGGCCATTACACCACGCGCGCCCTGCTGCCGCATATGGACCCGGCCGAGGCCGCCTGGATCTCGGGGCTGCTGGCCGAGGAGCCGATGCCACGCTGACGTGACGCCGCACCGCGGCAAAGATCGCCCCGCCCCCCTTTTGCCTGTCCGGAGGCGGCGCTAGGTTGCCCCGTCCGGCAAAGGAGACCCCGATGATCACCGCCCTCTATGCGCTGCCGCTTGCGGCGCTCTATCTCTTCCTGTCGATCTGGGTCGTCACCGGCCGGGTGAAGACCCGGGTCTCGCTGGGCGACGGCGGGGACGACGGCTTGCAGACCCGCATCCGCACCCATGCGAATTTCGCCGAATACACGCCTTTCGCGCTCGTGCTGATGCTGATCGCCGAACAGGGCGGCGCCGGTGCGCCCTGGCTGCATGCCGCGGGCGCGACGCTCGTGCTCGCGCGCTTCGCCCATGCCTGGGGGCTCGGCCTCGGCGGGCCGCAGGTGGCGCGCGGCATCGGCTATCTGCTCTCGCTCATCGCGATCGCGATCGCCGCGCTCGCCGTCGGGCTTACCCTGCGCGGCTGAGACGCGCGCCCGGGGGCACCGCGCCGGGTCGCGCAAGGAATTTCGCTCAGGCTGATTTTTCCTCTTGCGGCCCCGCGCGGTATCTCCTAAATCCCCCTCCACCGAACCGGTAGCGCGGGCGTAGCTCAGGGGTAGAGCATAACCTTGCCAAGGTTAGGGTCGTGAGTTCGAATCTCATCGCCCGCTCCAGTTCGGCAGGCCGCAAGGCCGAAAACCCGGGTCGCAAGACCAAAGCTCAGGTGCGGGCGTAGCTCAGGGGTAGAGCATAACCTTGCCAAGGTTAGGGTCGTGAGTTCGAATCTCATCGCCCGCTCCAAACAAAGACCCTCCCTTCGGGGAGGGTTTTGTTTTTTCAGCCGCCGCCTCAGGCGCAAAGCCGCTGCTGGCGCACCTCTTCGGCATGGGCGCAGACATCGGTCAGAAGGCAATGGTTGCAGACCGCCGCATTTTCCGAATCCCCCACGCAATCGACCGGGCCGGAATCGAGGAAATGCGTCGCGATCTGCAGCAGATCCTCGACCGGCGCCGGGCGCGGCAGCACGCAGCGCAGCGAGAACAGCATCTCGAACAGCTCGCCGCCCGAAAACAGCGCGCTATCCGAAAGCAGGATCGTCACCAGGTCCGGGTTGCGAAACTGCGCCGCGAGCGCGAGGTTCACCCCGTTCTCCTCCCCCGAGCCGGCGCCGCCCGGAAACAGCGTCGCAATCACCATGTCGACAGTGCCCAGGCGCACCAGCTGCAGCGCCTGAGCCGTCCGCGCGGTGTGCAGCACCTCGTGCCCCGCGGCGGACAATCGGTTCACCACATGCAACGCCCAGGGGCTGCGCTCCTCCAGAAAAATGATCCTCATACCCGGCTCCGCAATAACTTCCGCCGAAATGGCGCCTAAATGGTTAACGAAAGGTTAACGAAAGGTTAACGAATCCGGCATTTCGTTCACGTTTTGGTTCAGCCTCGCGGCGATGCAGCATCCCTGCCCGGCGTCGTGCCGAAACGCTTAACAACCGGGCGGTGCCGGCCTATAACACCCCCGAGCCAAAGAAGGAGCGCCCATGCGGACCGCCAAGATCTCCCGCAAGACCGCCGAGACCGAAATCACCGTCGAGATCAATCTCGACGGCACCGGTGCCTATGACAATGCGACCGGCGTCGGCTTCTTCGACCACATGCTCGACCAGCTCGCGCGGCATTCGCTGATCGACCTGACGATCCGGGCCAAGGGCGATCTGCACATCGACGACCACCACACCGTCGAGGACACCGGCATCGCGCTCGGCCAGGCGCTCACCGCCGCGCTCGGCGACAAGCGGGGCATCCGCCGCTACGGCCATTTCGCGCTTGCGATGGACGACACGCAGGTGGCTTGCGCCCTCGATCTTTCGGCGCGCCCCTTCCTTGTCTGGAACGTCGACTTCCCGACGGCGAAGATCGGCAGCTTCGACACCGAGCTCGTCCGCGAGTTCTTCCAGGCGCTTTCGACCAACGGCGGCATCACGCTGCATGTCGACAAGGTGCACGGCATCAACAGCCACCACATCGCCGAGGCGGCGTTCAAATCGGTCGCCCGCGCCCTGCGCATGGCGGTGGAGACCGACCCGCGCATGGTGGGCGTGCTGCCCTCGACCAAGGGGGCGCTCTGATGTCGCTGACGGTTCTCGTCGATTACGACTCGGGCAACCTGCATTCGGCGCAGAAGGCCTTCGAGCGGATGGCGCGCGAGACGGGCGGCGGCACGGTGGTGGTGACCTCTGAGCCCGATGTGGTGGCGCGCGCCGACCGGATCGTGCTTCCGGGCGACGGCGCCTTCCCGGCCTGCGGCGCGGCGCTGCACCGTTTCACCGGCCTCTTCGAGGCGATCGAGGAGGCGGTGATCCGCCGCGGCACGCCCTTCCTCGGCATCTGCATCGGCATGCAGATGCTGGCGACGCGCGGCCTCGAGTTCGAGCCCACCCCGGGCTTTGGCTGGATCCCGGGCGAGGTGGTGCGGATCGAGCCCGCCGATGCGACGCTGAAAGTGCCGCATATGGGCTGGAACGATCTCGTCATCGACCGGCCGCATGCGCTGCTCGAGGGGATTTCCACCGGAGATCACGCCTATTTCGTGCACAGCTACCATTTCAAGGTGGCCAAGCCCGAACATCTGCTCGCCCATGTCGATTACGCCGGGCCGATCACCGCGATCGTCGGGCGCGACAATATCGTCGGCACCCAGTTCCACCCGGAGAAATCGCAGCGCACCGGCTTGCGGCTGATCTCGAATTTCCTCGCCTGGAAGCCCTGAGAAAACGCCCCCGCGAGGGGGCGTTTCGTTTCGCGCCTTAGTCGAGCTTCGACCAGTTCTGCGCCTTGCACAGAAGCCCGCCCGCGACACAGCCCGAAAGCTTCATCGCCTTGCCCGAAAGCGCGATCTTGCCGATGTAGATCTTGTCGTTCGAGGGCCGCCAGACCTTGCCCTCATAGGCGCCCTCCCCCTTCGGCGCCATGTCGATCACGATCTCTCGGCCCAGGTTCTCGGACTTGTATTCGCCCTCCGCCTTGAAGGTGCGCGCGATCGTGCCGCAGAAATTCGCCCCGCAGGGCGCAATCTTCACATAGGCATAGGCGCCGTCGTCGGGCTGCGTCTTCCACATCCCCTCGATCGGATCGGCCATGGCGGCGGTGGCGGCCAGCCCGAACACGGCGGCCATCAGAATGGATTTCATCTTTTCCTCCCGGTTTCCCTGAACGTCAGAACGCCACAGCCCCCGATTCCCGGCAAGCCTGACGTGACGTTGCCGCAAGGCTTGGCAAGCGCGCGCGCGCGTGGCAAGACGCGCAAAACCAAGGAGAGACCGATGATCCTCTATCCCGCGATCGACCTCAAGGATGGCCAATGCGTCCGCCTGCTGCATGGCGAGATGGAAAAGGCCACGGTCTTCGGCGACGACCCGGCGGCGCAGGCGGCGAAATTCGAGGCGGCGGGCTGCGAATGGGTGCATCTCGTCGATCTGAACGGCGCCTTTGCCGGCCAGCCGGTGAATGCCGCGGCGGTCGAGGCGATCCTCGCGCGGATCACCGTGCCCGCGCAGCTCGGCGGCGGCATCCGCGACATGGCGACGATCGAAGGCTGGATTTCCAAGGGCCTCGCGCGCGTGATCCTCGGCACGGTGGCGGTGGAGAACCCGGCGCTGGTGCGCGAGGCGGCGAAGGAATTCCCGGGCAAGGTCGCCGTCGGCATCGACGCCCGCGGCGGGCGCGTGGCGACGAAGGGCTGGGCGGAGGAGACCGACGTGATGGTCACCGACCTCGCGAAAAGCTTCGAAGACGCCGGCGTTTCGGCGATCATCTACACCGACATCATGCGCGACGGCGCGATGACCGGCCCGAATATCGCCGCGACCGAGGCGCTGGCCCGCGCCGTCACGATCCCGGTGATCGCCTCCGGCGGCGTCTCCTCGCTACCCGACCTGATCGCGCTGCGCGACACCGGCGTGATCGCGGGCGCGATCTCGGGCCGGGCGATCTATGACGGCGCGCTTGATCTGACCGCGGCGCTCGCGGCGCTGAAGGCGTAAGGGGGCGCTGCCCCCGTCGCCTTGCGGCGACTCCCCCGAGGTATTTCGGGCAAGATGAAAGCCTCCTTCTTCTTGGTCCAAATACTCCGGGGGTGCGGGGGCGGCGCCCCCGCCCTTTCGCTTCCCATCCCGCGCCCGCGGCGTTATCAAGGCGCCAAAGGAGAGGCCCATGCTGAAGACGCGCATCATCCCCTGCCTCGACGTGGCCGAAGGCCGCGTGGTGAAGGGCGTCAATTTCGTCAATCTGATCGACGCGGGCGACCCGGTCGCCGCCGCCAAGGCCTATGACGCGGCGGGCGCCGACGAGCTTTGCTTTCTCGACATCAAGGCGACGCATGAGAACCGCGGCACGATGTATGACCTCGTGACCCGCACCGCCGAGCAATGTTTCATGCCGCTCACCGTGGGCGGCGGCGTGCGCAGCCATGAGGACGTGCGCAAGCTGCTTCTGGCCGGCGCCGACAAGGTCTCCTTCAACTCCGCCGCCGTCGCCAATCCCGATGTCGTGGCCGAGGCCGCCGATCGGTTTGGCAGCCAGTGCATCGTCGTCGCGATCGACGCGAAGACGGTCGCGCCCGGCCGCTGGGAGATCTTCACCCATGGCGGGCGGAAATCGACCGGCATCGACGCGGTGGAATTCGCGCGCACCGTCGAGGCAAAGGGCGCGGGGGAGATCCTGCTCACCTCGATGGACCGCGACGGCACGCGCGCGGGCTTCAACCTGCCGCTCACCCGCACCATCGCCGATGCGGTGAACATCCCGGTGATCGCCTCCGGTGGCGTCGGCACGCTCGACCACCTCGTCGAGGGCATCACCGAGGGCCACGCCTCGGCGGTGCTCGCCGCCTCGATCTTCCATTTCGGCGAATTCACCATCCGCGAGGCCAAGGAACACATGGCCGCCGCGGGCATCCCCGTGAGGCTTGCATGACCACGCTCGAGCGGCTCGCCGCCACCATCGAGGCGCGCAAGAGCGCCGATCCCGACAGTTCCTGGACGGCGAAGCTGCTGTCGAAGGGGGCGCAGAAATGCGCGCAGAAATTCGGCGAGGAGGCGATCGAGGCCTGCATGGCGGTCGCGAAGGGCGACCGCGAGAACCTCGTCTACGAGAGCGCCGACGTGCTTTACCACCTGCTCGTGATGCTCGCGGCCGAGGGTGTCGCGCTCGGCGAGGTGCTGGCCGAGCTCGAACGCCGCGAGGGCACCTCGGGGATTGCCGAAAAGGCCGCGCGGCGCTGAGTCCTCTTGAAAAATCCGTGTCTTGCCCTGACCTTGAGGTCAAGGAGGAGCGGACATGGACAAAAAACCGAAAGGATACTGGATCGGCCACGTCACCGTCGACGATCCGCAGGCCTATCAGGCCTATCGCGAGGCCAATGCGGTGGCCTTCGCGAAATACGAGGGGCGCTTTCTCGTGCGCGGCGGCGCGCAGGAGGTGGTCGAGGGCGATCTGCGCCCGCGCGCGGTGGTGATCGAATTCCCCACGATCGAGGCCGCCCGCGCCTGCTATCTCAGCCCCGAATACCAGCACGCGATGGCGCTGCGAACGCCGATCTCGGTGGCCGATCTCTGCATCGTCGAGGGCTGGGCGGAATGACGGTGCCCGCCTATTGGGTCGCCCATGTCAGCGTGAGCGACCCGGAGGGCTATGCCGCCTATCGCGCCGCCGCGGCCGGGCCGATCGCGGCGGGCGGCGGGCGCATCCTCGCGCTTGGCGGCGCGCAGGAGGTGGTCGCCGGCGCGATCCGCCCACATACCGTGATCGTCGCCTTCCCCTCGCTTGCCGCGGCGCATGCCTGCTATTTCGGCGAGGGCTATCAGGCGACGCTCGCCCGGCGCGACGCGGCGGCGCAGGTCGACCTCGCGATCGTGACCGGCCTGCCCGGCTGAGCGCATCTTGCCCTCCCGCGGGACGGCGCTAGACTGATCCCCATGTTCAAAGCGCTTCTCGACCTGCTCGCCGAACCCCGCCAACCCGCGCCGCTCACCGCGGATGACGCGGAGCTTGCGCTTGCCGCGCTGCTCGTGCGGCTCGCGCGCGCCGACAACAATTACGACGACAGCGAGCGGATCCGCATCGAGCGGGTGCTGGCCAATCGCCGCGGGCTCAGCCCCTGGGAGGCCGCCGATCTCCGCAGCCGTGCCGAGGTGGTCGAGGAAGGCGCGCCCGATACCGTGCGCTTCACCCGCGCGCTGAAGGAAAAGATCGCCTATGAGGACCGCGCCGGCGTGATCGAGGCGCTTTGGGACGTGGCGCTTGCCGACGAGGCGCGCAGCCCGGAGGAGGACGCGCTGATCCGGCTCGCCGCCTCGCTCCTTGGCGTGAACGACCGCGATTCGGCGCTCGCGCGGCAGCGGGTAGAGGCGCGCCGCCTCTGACTCGCCTTCCGCGCGAAGAGCCCCGCGCCAGCGCCCATTCGCACGGCATCTGCCTGTCATTTTGGCGGCTCCCCTGCGTCAGGCGTCACTCGCCCGTTGCATTCCCCCCCGAAATCGCGCCAACTTGACCGGATGGACAAAGAGAAGCCCCAAGTGACCGAAGCTGCGCCAGTCATCGAAATCCGCGATCTCCACAAGAGCTACGGCTCGCTCGAAGTGCTCAAGGGCGTGTCGATTCGCGCCGACCGGGGCAAGGTGATCTCGCTCATCGGCTCCTCCGGCTCGGGGAAGTCGACGCTCCTTCGCTGCTGCAACCTGCTCGAGGACAGCCAGCGCGGCGAGGTGCTGTTCTCCGGCGAGGCGGTGAAATGGGCGGGCGAGGGCCTGCGCCGCCACCCCTCCGACCGCGCGCAGGTGACGCGCTTTCGCACCAACCTGTCGATGGTGTTCCAGCAGTTCAATCTCTGGGCGCATATGAGCATCCTGCAAAACGTGATGGAGGCGCCGGTCACCGTGCTTGGCCGGTCGCGCGCCGAGGTCGAACCGCTCGCGCGCGAATATCTCGCCAAGGTCGGCATCGGCGACAAGGCCGACAACTGGCCCGCGCAGCTTTCGGGCGGGCAGCAGCAGCGCGCCGCGATCGCCCGTGCGCTCTGCATGCAGCCGCAGGCGCTTTTGTTCGACGAACCGACCTCCGCGCTCGATCCCGAGCTGCAGCAGGAGGTGGTGAAGGTGATCAAGGATCTCGCGAACGAACATCGCACGATGATCCTCGTCACCCATGACATGCGGCTCGCGGCCGATGTCTCCGATCACGTCGTCTTCCTGCATCAGGGCAAGATCGAGGAGGAGGGCCCGCCCGAGACCCTCTTCGGTGCGCCGAAATCGGAACGGCTACAGCAATTCCTGTCGGCGACGGCGCCGGCGTAAAACCAAGAAAAGTCAACATCAAGCAAGCTCAACAGTGGAGACTTCGATGAACAAGCTGATCCTCACCGCCGCGGCGCTGGCCCTTTCGGCCGGCACGGCATTTGCGCAGGACGTGGTGCGCATGGGCACCGAGGGCGCCTACCCTCCCTACAACTTCATCAACGACAAGGGTGAGGTCGACGGGTTCGAGCGCGAGCTGGGCGACATCCTGTGCGAGAAGGCCGAGGTGAAATGCACCTGGGTCACCAACGAATGGGACAGCATCATCCCGAACCTCGTTTCCGGCAACTATGACACGATCATGGCCGGCATGAGCATCACCGACGAGCGCAAGCAGGTGATCGACTTCACCGAAGCCTATTACCCGCCGGCGCCCTCCTCCTATGCCGCGCTGAAGCCCGACGCCGACCTCAAGGGCGTGGTCGCGGCGCAGGTCGGCACGATCCAGGCCGATTACGTCGCCAAATCGGGCGCGACGCTGCTCGAATTCGCCACGCTCGACGACACCGTCGCCGCGGTGAAGAACGGGGAGGCCGATGCGGTCTTCGCCGACAAGGATCCGCTCAAGGCCTTCGTCACCGAAGACAGCGGCCTGCAGTGGGTCGGCGCGGATGTCGCGCTGGGCGGCGGCGTCGGCATGGGCCTGCGCAAGTCGGACACCGAGCTGAAGGCGAAGTTCGACAAGGTGATCGAGGCGATGAAGGCCGATGGCTCGCTCAACGCGCTGATCCACAAGTGGTTCGGCGACGAAACCGCCGGTTTCTGATCTGAAAGGGAGCGGGCGGAGCGGGTTTCCCCCTCCGCCCGTGCCATGCCATGTTCGCATCCTGCGCCGATCCCTCACAACTCGACGGCCTAGCCTGGCTGCTGTGCTACCTGACCACGGGCAAGCAGTTCCTGTTCTATGGCTCCTTCCTGACCGTGATTGCGCTGATGGTGATCGTGGCGCCGGTGGCGCTCGCCTTCGGCTTTGCCGGAGCCATCGCGGCGCGGGCGCATTTCGCGCCGCTGCGCTGGCTCGGCAAGGGTTACACCGCGATGGTGCGCGGCGTGCCCGACATCATCTTCTTCCTCTTCGTGCCGGTCGCGATGGACCAGGGGCTCGAATATCTGCGCTCGAAGGTGCTCTGCCCCTCGACCGGCCAGTCGCCCTGGCATGACGGCGAGTTCACCGTCTGCGCCGCGGCGAAGCTGCCGCTCTCGACCACGCCGCAGATCTGGCATGAGGTCTATGGTTTCGTGCTCGCCGTCGTCGCCTTCGCGATCGTCTTCGGCGCCTTTGCCGCGAACGTGCTTTACGGCGCGATGAACGCGGTGCCGCGCGCCCAGCTCGAGACCGCCGAGGCCTATGGCATGACCCCCGCGCAGGTGCGCCGGCGCATCCTGATCCCGCAGATGTGGAGCTATGCGCTGCCCGGGCTGTCAAACCTCTGGCTGATCCTGGTGAAGGCGACGCCGCTCCTCTTCCTGCTCGGCATCGAGGATATCGTCTATTGGGCGCGCGAGCTTGGCGCTACGAAGTCGGGCTTCTATGCCTATCCGCACCCCGACTGGCGGGTGTGGTATTTCCTCGTGCTGCTGCTCTATTACCTCGGGATGACGAAGATTTCGGAATATTTCCTGGGCAAGCTCACCACGCGGCTCGCCCGCGGCCAGGCCACGATGGCCGGCGAAGCGATGCGGAAGGCCGGCGCATGACCGAGATGACCTGCCCCGAGATCGTCTCCGCCTATGCGTTCCGCTCGCTCGGCTTCGGCGAGCGGCTGCTGCCGCGCGGCGAGATCACGCTCTGCCACGAGTTCACGCTGATCGGCTCCGGTCTGATCTGGAACCTCTATTTCGGCGTGCTCGCGCTCGCCTTCGGCTTCTTCTTCGCCAATGCCCTCGCGCTGGCGAAGGCCGCGCCCAGCGCGCTGATCCGCAAGCCCGCGGAATGGTTCATCTTCGTGTTCCGCGGCTCGCCGCTCTTCATCCAGTTCTTCCTCGCCTATGAGGCGCTGGTGCTGCTGCCCAAAACCGGCTTCGACCTCTGGGGCCTGATCGTGCCGACCGACTGGACGACCTCGGCCTGGGCCGGCGCGCTCTTCGTGCTTTTCCTCAATACCTCGGCCTATGCCGCCGAGATCTTCTACGGCGCGCTGATGTCGGTGCCGAAGGGCGATATCGAGGCGGCCGACGCCTATGGCATGACCGGCTGGACGAAGTTCCGCCGGGTGCTCTGGCCCACCACGCTGCGCCTTGCCTGGCCCGCCTATACGAACGAGGCGATCTTCCTCGTGCATGCCACGACGCTCGTCTTCTTCTCGGGCTTCCCGGCGTTCCAGCAACGCGGCGACGCGCTTTATTACGCGAAATATTTCGCGGACAAGACCTTCAACCCATTCATCCCCTACCCGATCGCGGCCTTCTACTTCATCTGCCTGACGGTCACGCTCATCACGGTATTCGGGGTGATCAACCGCCGCCTGAACCGGCATCTTCCGGGCGCGATGCGCCCCAAACTCAAGGTCAGGCCGCAAATCATCAGGTGAGGAAATGGACTGGCTGAAGGAGCACCCCGAGGTGCGCACCATTCGCGTGGCTGCGGCGGACCTCAACGGGGTGGCACGGGGTAAGCGCATACCCGCAAGGTTCACGAGCAAGGTGTTCACCGACGGAACGCGATTCCCGTTCTCGGTGCTCAACCTCGACATCTGGGGCGAGGACATCGAGGACAGCCCCCTCGTCTTCGAGACCGGCGATTGCGACGGTCTCCTGATGCCCACCGAGCGCGGCTTCATGCCGATGCCCTGGCTTTCGGCGCCGACCGCGCTTTTGCCGATCTGGATGTTCCACATGGACGGCCGCCCCTATGCCGGCGATCCGCGCCAGGCGCTCGCGCGCGTCGTCGACCGCTACAAGGCGCGGGGGCTGACCGCGGTGGTCGCGACCGAGCTCGAATTCTTCCTGATCGACGACAGCGGCACCAAGCTGCGCGTGCCGCCCTCCCCCCGCTCGGGCAAGCGGCGCACCGGCGGCGAAACGCTGAGCCTGCGCGCGCTCGACGCGTTCGACGCCTTCTTCACCGCGCTCTACGAGGCCTGCGAGGAGATGGACATCCCCGCCGACACCGCGATTTCCGAGGCGGGGCCGGGCCAGTTCGAGATCAACATGATGCACCAGGCCGACCCGCTGAAGGCGGCGGACGACGCCTGGCTTTTCAAGATGCTGGTGAAGGGGCTGGCGCGCAGCCACGGTTTCGCCGCGTCGTTCATGGCGAAGCCCTATGACATCTGGTCGGGCAACGGGATGCACACGCATTTCTCGATCCTCGATGCGGCGGGGAAGAACATCTTCAACGACGGCTCGGAGAAGGGCTCGCCGGCGCTGCGCTCGGCGGTCGCCGGCTGTCTCGCCGCGCTGCCCGGCTCGACGCTGATCTTCGCGCCGCACGAGAACAGCTATGACCGGCTGGTGCCCAATGCCCATGCGCCCACCGGCATCGGCTGGGCCTATGAGAACCGCACCGCGGCGCTGCGCATCCCGGCCTCGGGCCCGGCGGCGCGGCGGATCGAGCATCGCGTGGCCGGGGGCGACGTGAACCCCTATCTGATGATCGCCGCGATCCTCGGCGCCGCGCTGATCGGGATCGAGGACGGCATGACCCCCGACGACCCGATCAAGGGCAACGCCTATGCGCAAAGCCTGCCGCAGCTGCCCGCGACCTGGAACCTCGCGATCAACCGCTTCGCCGAATGCCCGCTGGTGCGGCGCATCTTCGAGGCGGAGCTGGTCGAGAACTTCCTGATGACGAAGCGGCAGGAGATCCACTACATGGCCGAGCTCTCCGATCAGGAGCAGACCGAGCTTTATCTCGACACCGTCTGAGGGGGCGCCGCCCCCGCTGCTGGACGGGACCAAAATATTCTGGAACGCGGAACGCGCTTCGCTGGAATGGACGTTTCTCACGCCTTCGGCTTTTCAGCTTCAATACTGGTCACGAAACCGCCTGCGTCGATCTGGTGGCGGACGGACTTGATCGACCAGAGGCCAGAGACGCCCGGTCTGAACCCTACAGCCATGACGCGGCCTTCGGCGGCGATGAGAGGGTTCCCGACCAAGCTCACACTGAAGCTGTCGTTCCCGCGAGCGCAACGGCCAAGCTCTGCCTCTGCCGCGCGCTTCGCCTCAGCTTCGGTGCAGTATGGGTGGCGCAGCTTGCGCACTGGGCTTCCCTTACCGGCGACAACCTTCTCGCGCTTTCCGGTCTGCGCGTTGTGCCAATGAGCTTCGGCTGAGCTGTAGGCGCCCCGCGTCGCCAATGTAGCGGACCATCGCAAACTGCCACTCAGCGTGACCACCTGCGGAACCATGTCGATACCGCTTGCCGTTTTCCCCTCTCCTTTACCGATGAACAGGAGCGTCTGCCCTTTCACCGTCGCGAGCGCGTCGTGCTCCTCCCCAAGCCGCAGCAGGAAATTCATGTCACTCTCTTCGGTCTGGTCGATGTGCTCTATCAATATCGACTTGAAGGCATCGCTCACCTTGGCTTGCAGCTTGTGCTCTCCGGCGATCGTCGCGACGATCTGCCCGATCGTCTTCTTGTCCCAAGCCCGCGTTTTCTGATCCTTCAGGTCTCCACCAAGTGCGGCGGCCTTGCCGCGGATCACAATCTGATCCGGAGGGCCGCTCATCGTTACCTCGTCGGCAGTGAACGCGCCCATCGGAAACAGGAATGTCTCCTTGTAGCCCATCGCAACCACGAGCAGCGCACCGGGAACTGGCAGCTCTACAGCCCCACCACGATCGTCGAGCGTGATCTCGACCTGATCCGACTTCGTTCCGGCCTCGTCGCTCACTGAAAGAGAAAGCAGACGGCCCTTGATCTGAGAGGTGATGTTCACCCCGGCGGCGACGATCTTGAAATCCGGCGTCATCGATCAATCCCAGAGCCGCACGGTCGCGACGACATCGGTTGCGTCCTCGACGGCCGGAAGCTCGATGACGATGCCGGAAGGCATGACCGCCCCGAGCGCCGCCAATCCCCGGTTCGCCTCCAGAACGGCCGGGACATGAGCATTCGAGCCATAGTGCGCAAGGCAGATTGCGTCGAGGACGTCGCCATCCTTGGTTCGATACTTCATACCAGCCTCGCAAGCGCGGAGAGCGCGGCGAGCCCGGTCGAAAGCGCACCGAGCCCTCCATTGTCCGCGCCGTATTCCTTGAGTGTCACAGAGAAATTGATGAGCCGCGGGGCACCATCGGCCAGGAGCTCTGACTTCGTCTCGTCGATCTTTGTGATGACATACTGACCAAGCACCACGCCACCATAGCCTTCGAGCAGAATGAGCGGCTTGCCGATCGCACCTTGGGCACGCATCAGGGCAACCTGACTATAGCCACCCTTCCAGTGCGGTAGGATCTCGCCTTCAAGCGTGATTTCGTCAGATCCGGCCCCGACATATTGCTGAGCCGGCTTGCGCCCGATGCGCGCCTGCTCAGCCCACCTGTAGCTCGTCGAGCGGCGCAGCTGCTGATAGGCGGCCGTGTCCAGCATGAACGGATAAGGCCCGAGCATCATCATCACCTTAGTCATGCATCTGCCTCCTCAGATCAGACATGGCACGATCTTGCGCCGCCTGCAGCTCGCGCTGAACGAGGGCGCGGATCTTCTCCGCGTCGCTCCCAGAGCTGCCGTTGATCGTCATGCTCATGGAATATTGCGGTGCGAAACTGATCTGCCGCCCTGCATGCCCTGCCGAGGCTGTTGCCACGGTCGCGATGGACGGCACCTGGGCGCTGCTTGCCGGCGTAGGGGAGGAGATCGAGCGCACGACTGCGCGAGCACGCATTGCCAGATCAAGCATGCCCCTCAAGGCGCCATTGTGCGCGATGTAGCCGCCTTCTGTTGCGTATCGCAATTCCGGACCATTCTCACCGGTCAGAAGCCACCCCGGATTGAACGCACCACCAGAGGCGCGTGCCTGCACCTTCGCGGGTGCACTGGTCGCCGCTGCGCCGGCACCTGACACGGCGACATTGACCTTCGCGTTTCCGGGCAACGCCCCCCGGATCGTTGAGGCCACGGCCTCCGCAGCGGCCTTCACAACACCGAGCTGAGCGCGCATTCCGGCGGCGATCGAGGTGACAAGACGCGCGCCTTCAGCGGTAAAGTCCATGCCGGATAGTGATGCCGACATTTGGCCGAACACGCCCTGAACGGCCTTCAGAACTTCGTTCGCCGCTGTCGTGATCCGCGGGAATTCCGCCAGAAGCTGCTCGGCCGCCTTCGACGCCGCGAGCAGGGTTTCCGGGTTGTCGATCACTTGCGGGGCGGCCGCCTCTGTGCCCTTGATCTGATGAAGCAGATCCAACATCTCCCGGGCCTTGTCGACATCGCCGCCCGGGAAGAGCTGTCCCTCTCCGCTGGCGACCTCGGCCTCAAGCTCGGCCTGCACATCGGCGAGGCCGATTATCCCGGCGCGGTATTGCTCGACCAGCTCCACGCCGCGATCCCACTGCCCGAACATGCTCTTGGCGCGGTTTTCCAGACGCTGATCAAGCGCGTCGCCAGCATCGCCGAACAAGCCTCCCAGATCCGGCATATCCGGGATGATGTCTGACCAGTTCCAGCTCGGAAGGACATCCGACCACTTGAAATTGAACCAACGGCTGATGTCGAGCAGACCGATGACATCATGCCAACTGAAGCCGGGGATGAACTCCATCCAGCGCAGGGGAGAAAGGTAACTTGCCCAGTTGAGCACCTTCAGGACGTTCGCCCAGGTGAAGGCATGGATCACGCCGGACCAGCTGAAGCCGGGGATGAATTCCAGCCAGCGCAAGGGCGAAAGGTAGCTGACCCAGTTGAGCACCTTCAGGACGTTGTCCCAGGTGAACGCATGGATGACGACGGACCAGTCAAGCACAGGGATATCGGCGAACCATCCGATGACCCCCTGCACGAAGTTCACCACGGACGAGAGCGCGCCTCCGACGAAAGCCCCGACAGATGCCCCCCAGGAAACCCATTGCGCGGCGCTTGCGTCCAAGGGGCCGATCAGCCGCTTCACCCAGCCAAAGAGGCCGGAAATTGCCGTTCCGACCCCCTCCACAATGGGCCGTGCGGGGCCAAGCGCAGCCATGAAGGCCTGACCGAAGGCGCGGAAGAACGACGTGAGGCCAGCCCAGTTGTTGTAGATCCAGACACCGGCGAGAGCGATGCCCGCGATTGCCGCCCCAATACCTGTTGCCAACAGGGCGACACGCAGCAGGGTCAGCGCCCCCCGAACCAAGCCGATCGGATTGACAATCTGCACCATGGCGAGGCCAAATTTCAGAGCGCCAAAGCTCAGCGCGGACCATGTGCTCACCAGGGCGGAAAGGCCGAAGAGGATTGGCGCCGAAACTGCCGCGATTGCGCCCAGACCGGCAACCACAGCGCCGATGGCGGTGACAAGCCCAGGATTTGCGTCGATCCAGCGGAAGACCCGATCGAGAAAGGCGTCGATCACCGGTGCAATCCGCTCGACGACCGGTAGCAGGCGTTCACCGATTTTCTGGCGCAGGACATCCACCTTCTGCGCCATCAGCATCATCGCCGCATCCCAGTTGCTGTCGGCGGCCCGGGCCATCGTTTCAGTAAAGGCGTTCCCTTTGGCCGCAGCGTCTCCAAGCGCCTCCGCATTGGCGCGCACGGCCTCCTCCTGACCATACAGCGCCTTGATCAGCTTCATCGCCTCTTCGGTTCCGAACGCCTTCTGGATTTCCGCGCTTTCGAATGCGTTAAGCGTATCGCCATAGCGCGCCTTGAGATCAGAAAGGATGGCGGGCATCTCCCGCAGCTGGCCATTTTCGTCGAGGATACGCACCCTGACGGGGTGGTCCAACGTCACCTTCATCTTGCCGAATTCTTCGTGAGCCTTGGCCGCGTTCGTCGCGAATGCTCTCAAAGCGGTGCCCGCCTCGCCCGCCTGCATCTGCTGCTGCATCATCCCAAGCAGAGCCATTTCCTCGGTCATCTTCATGCCAAGCTGGACCGCACCGGCACCGGCGCTCTCGATCGCCTGCTGCATCTTGCCGCCGTCGGTCTTGAACTGCTGCACCGATGCGGCAAGGGACGCGCCGAACTGTTCACCGAATTGCGCGTCGGTCAGGTCGGACATCTGCTTCTTGAAGATCCCGTAAGACGTCGCAAACAGGCTCGTCATCTGTTCGGCCTGCCCCTTGGTGGCCTTGGCGACGATCATCGCCGAGGCGGTCATCTCTGCAACGCCCTCGTCGGTGAGCGACGCGATGCCGGACTTGATGTCGTAGGAGGCGCGCACGAAGGCGCCGGCGGTGATACCGGCCAACCTGGTCTGCATCTCCCGCCCCTTGCTCACGACTGCGTCGAGATCCTTGACGCCGAGTGTCGCGAGCTCGCCTTTTGCGCGCTCCACCTCCCTGATGCTGTCGGTAAACCCGGTGACGAGACGCTGCGCACCCCAGGCAATGCCCGAGGCTGCCGCACCTCCACCTGCGAGTTTCATCGAAAGCTGAAGGCGCTTGTTCATCCGCTCCGAAGCCGCCGCCACCGCCTTTTCGGCGTCGCGCAACGGCGCTGTGATCTTGTTGGCCAGCGAGATCAGGACATCGACGCCAACGGAAGTAGTGCTCATTGCGCGCGCGCCTCCAGCTCAAGATAATGCGTCGCTCTCTCGAAGGCTTCGAGCAGCTCCTCCACCGGCATGTCGTCGATTTCCGACGGCTGCCAGTGGAAGTGGCGCCCCATGAACAGGGCGATCGGCAGGAACCTTACGGGGTCTGATCCGCCGATGCGCCCATATACTCCCCCACCTTGTCGGAGAGCACCTTGAAGTCGTCGGGATCGAGTTCGCCGACGAATTTCGGATCCACCTCGGCGAGGTCGGCGATCAGCGTCATCGCCTTTTCCATCTCGTCCTTGATGCCCTGCATCTTCTTCAGATCGCGCATCTTCGGCCGCCGGATCGTGAGCGAAGTCACCTCTTCGCCTTGAAATTTCACGGGGTATTTCAGGGTAACCGTGTCCATGTCCGTTTCTCCTTAGCGGGAAATGTTGGCGCGGTGTTCTGCGAGCAGGTCTTTGCCCTTGACCTTGAACACCATGTTTTCCTGGTCGATCTCGTAGAGCTCGACGCCGTCGCGCTCGCGCTTGTAGTAGCGCAGGCTGATCTCGAGCTTGAGCGGCACGCCCTCGCCCTCTTTCCACTCGCCCTCGTCGATCACCTTCGCGAAGCCGCGCATGGTGATCTTGTGGGCATGCGTGGCGCCGTCGGCATCTTCCGCAGACCCCTTGACGGTGAGCGGGATCGACGCGCCTTCGCCGATGCTGAGGGTTTCATAGAGGTGCGGGTCGAAGCCCTCGAACGTCAGCTCGCAGCTCAAGACGTTGGCGAGCCGCGCCATGCGCACCTCGATCGGGCCGGACATGCCGGCCGCCTTGTATTCGCGCACGGCGATCTCGATCTTCGGCACCTTCGCCGAGGTTGCCAGCCCGGCATAGCCGTAGCCGTCGACGAAGACGCCGATGTATTTCAGGATGTCACGCATCTCTCAGCCCTCCTCAGGCGACGTTCGGCAGCACCTCGGTGAGGTAGCCGTTGTTGATCATGGAACGGAAAGTGATGTGCTCGGCGGTCGGCGTCTCCACCCAGTCATAGTCGAAGTAGACGCGCCCGGCTTCGAGCTCCTCTGCGGTGTTCAGATCCTGGTTGGCCCAGCACTTGAAATCCACCAGCGCCCCCACGGCGACGAGGTGCCGACCATAGGCGTTCACGCCTTCGACGACGTCTTCGAAATAGGTGCGGTCTGCGTTGCGGTCGACGGCCCAGAAGTGCGCCTGCATGATGCTCTCGTTGATCATGTCGGCGACGCGGCGGCGCTTGATGAAGGCCCATTTGGCATCGCTCGAACAGCTGCGGTTGCCCCACAGCCGATAGCCATCACGGTTGATGATCGTGGCCACTTCCTGCTCATTGAGCAGATTGGCGCGCGCGGTGGCATCTCCGAGCGAGAAGTCGATGGCGCGCGCGGTGCCGACGATACCGGTGATCTCGCGGTTCGACGGCGAGTGCCAGAAGCCGCGCTCGGCGTCCGACTTGGCGATCAGACCAGCGACCCTCCCCGACGCCGGGCGCACGATCTCTGCATCGGTAACGGTGTCCCATACCTTCACCCAGGGATCGACCAGATACACGCGATCCGACCCGAACTGGGTGCGATAGGTGATCGCGGCCGCGTCGGTCGTATTGGGGCCGTCCGCGATGATCACCGCGCGCAGCTTGGTGGCGATCGCGATCATCTCCGAAACCACCGCCTGCACCTGCGTGAATTCCGGCGCAATCAGAATGCGGGGCGTGACGCCCAGAACGCTTTCGGCAGCGACAAACGCCTGCACGCCCTCGGGCTGCCCGGTCAGGTCATCGATACCGCCGATGATGTTGCTGATCGTTTCGGCTTCGTCGGCCCCCTCGGCCACACGGACCAGGACGATCACCGCACCGGCCTGATCGAAGATGTCATCGATCGCCGCGGCCAGCGTGCCCGCCGTCCCGAGGCCACTCGCATCAGCCCGTTTGCCGGCGACCAGAACCGGCGTATTCAGCGGGAATTTGCTCGCATCGGCATCCGGCGCAGTGCCGATCAGCCCGATGACGGACGATCGCACCGTGGTGATGGGGCGCGTGCCGGTGTCGATTTCGACGACCTCCACGCCATGCAGAAACTGTTCGGCCATGATTGCTCTCCTTTCAGGTGTTCGGCGGGGCAAGCGCGGAGATCGCGCTCATCGCATTGGTGATTGCTGCCTCGATTTCGGCAGGTGTGGACGCCTGCGCGATTGCATCGCGGGTGGCTCGACGCAGGCCAGTGGCCGTGGAGATCACCGCAAGATACTGCTCCGCCATCTCGACGATCAGCGATGCGAGCGCCATGTCATCCTCTCCGGTCTGTGCCGCTTCGGCGAGGATCACCGCCTGCGTCTCCCCGCCGAGATGCGCCCTCGCGGCCGCAGCCTTCGTGCCCCAGCCGGCGATCTCCTCCGCCAGAACGCCTGACGTGTAACCCCGCAGCAGGTTGTCGAGTGCCCCGCGCAGCTCTGCCTGCGCCGCAGATCGCAGTTGATCGAGCTGCAACGCGGGGTCGATCGCCGCAAGAACCGGAACACCGTCGACCACCTCTATCACCCGACCGCAGTTGACGCCGGCGAGCAGGGCCGCATGGGTTTCGCTATCAATCTCGATCGCGTCATCCGGGATGGTGATGTGCACATCGGCCGAAAAAAAGCCTTTCGCGCTATGTGAATAGAACATCATCGATCTCCTCAGCATCCGGTTGCGAAGTAGAAGAAGTTCGTCGTCACGAATTCCCCCATATGGTTGAGCGCTGACGCCTTGAAGCTCGTCGGCGTCCAATCCGCGACGCTCGTGCCGATGATCGCGTGGGTGGCAGCCGTGTAGTTGGCCGCATTCGCGGTGGCGATGATCCTGTTGACGCGTGTCGGAAATGCGACCGGAAAGGTGATCGTTGCAGGTGTTCCGGTGTCCGATGTCTGCCCTAGCCCCCATTGAATAATCAGACCGCTCGGGAGCATCTGATATCCGTAGGTATTGAGCACAGCGCCGAACTGTGCCGCCGAGGTCATCTGATCCCAGGATCCCCACACATCATTCGTCTTTCGCCGCCGCCAGGACCGCACACCGTCGATCTCAATCATGGTCTGCACCGCACTCGCACTGTGCTGACCTGCCCAGTGCTCCACGAGCATGCGCCCGGCGACCCCGGCGGGCGCCCCAGCGGGATCTGTGATCCGATAGACGCCGGAGATATTGATATCCGTCAGCGCGTTGACGAGCGGGGCAGACGCTGTCGCAAGGCCAATCGAGCTCAGCGCTGCACGAGTGCTTTTCGGCGTCATGGCCACGCCGGTGGCAATGCCATCAGCGCCTTCTGCATCCGTCGCGGCGGTCACCGTGATGGTGCGGTTTCCGGACAGGTTTCCGCCACCGGTTGCGAGCCCTCCCGCGGTGATCGTCGTCGTCTTCAGCGCTCTGGTCTCGGCGTTGTCATTGGCAGCCTTGACTGCACTCGGCGTCGCGGCTGTCGTGGTGCTCGTCGAGTTGGTCGCGGTGTTCAGTTTGACGAGGCCCGCCACGGCGGTGGAGGCGGCAACGACAGTGTTGAGCAACGCATCGACGCGGTTCCGCAGCCAACGGGTTCTCTTCGCCAGTTGCTGGGCCGGGATATTCGCGAGGCCCGCGCCGGTATCCTCGTTGGGGGCGCCGCCCACGACGGGATCGGTGGTTTCGATCTGATAGATGCCTTCGGGAAAAACGTCTGTTTCAGGCAGATTGGACATCAAGCGACCCCATAGCTGAAGGTTCCATCGTAGAAGATCGAGCCGTCGTAGATGTTGATAGCGCGCGTGAAATCGAGCGCCTTCAGATGGCAGCGCGCGGGCGCCACGGTTTCGAGAATGCGACGCAGCTTCTCGGCGCGCGCAATCGTGATCGGCTGATCCAACACCAGCCGGTATTCGGCCCAGTGATCCTCGGGTGCGAAGATCTCAGACCCATCGTATGTCACTGATCCGTCGAACAGATTTGCGCCGTAGTGCTCGACCAGTTGCGCCGATCCGAAGCCAAGCACGGCCAGGGTGCGTTTGATGGCCCAAGGTGTGCCCTTGTGCCGCTGGATCTCGATCGCCGCAGCGATGACCGCGCGCTTGCGCCCATCCGTCCAATCCGAATTCCAGTCGTCGACCGAAAGCGCCCAGGCTAGATACGGCAGAAGATCAGCCGGGCATTCGGATGGCGACCAGAGCGCGGCCAAGGGAGTTTCGAGGTCAAGCAGCGACGTGATCAAGGTTTCAAGTGCACGTTCGAGCGGCGTGGCGTTGGGAGGCAGGAGCGTCATGCGGCCTCCGTGGCGCTGATCGTGGAGCCACTGCAAAGCGGTGCGGCGGTCACATCGGTTTCGATATCCGCGATCGGGGAGGTCAGCACGACACGGGTCACTCCGGCCTGGTGCAACGCCGCCATGATGCCGGAGACGGCCACAGTTCCGCCAAGCATATGCACGCTATCGAGGTAGGCGGTGAGCTTGCGGCGCGCGCGCGCGAGCACGAGATCTCTGTCCGGGCCGCTTGCGATTTCCAGCGTCGCGGCGACCGCATAGGTGACGATCATCGGTGCGCTAACGATGACGTCGTCGCAGAGCGGCCGCACCTCCTCTGCATTCAGCGCGCCATGCACCGTTTCCAGAAGGGCATCTGTCGGCATCCCGGCCTCATCGGTCGAGAGTATCGTGACGAGCACACTGCCGGGTTGCGGCGAGGTGACCGACACGTCCCGCACCAAGGGCGACGCGCTGCGGGCGTGGTATTCATAGGCTCCGACGCTGCCTGCGGTGGTGTAGGCCTCGGGCGCAAGCTGAGTGCGCGCACGCAGAGCATCATCGTCTTCGTAAATCGCGGCGGCGTCCTCAGTCGCCTCCGCGATAAGGAGCCGCGAGGTGCCAAACAGCGCAGCAAGGTTTTCGAGGTCTGCACCGGTTGCAGTTGCCAGCATCGCACCACGAGCGGCATCGTTGATCCGAGCACGCAGGAGCAGCACCACATAGCTGAGCAGCTCGAGAAGTTTTCGCAGCGGTTCGCTTTCAAGCGCGAGCGCTTCCTCGACCTCAGGCATGAGCTCGACGAGGCGTGTGATCGCATCGTTGAGAACAACATCGTAATCGAGCGTCTCGATCACGTCGGGAGCGGGCAGCTCGGAGAGATTGATCTTCGCAAACCGGCTCATAGCACAATCCCGTCGAGCATGATTTCCTGCCCGTCAGGGAGGTATTCGCCGTAAATGGTCAGGCTGATCTGTCCGCCTTCGAGGTCTTCATTCGTCGCGGTGGCGAGCACTTTCGTGACGCGCAAGCGCGGCTCCCAATCGCGCAGAGCCTCGACCGTCGCCGCATAGATCTGCGCGATCGTCAGTTGCGTCAGGTTCTGGTCGATCAGGTCGAACAGCTGCGACCCGTAATCGCGCTTCATCACCCGCGACCCGATCGGGGTGGTGAGGATGTCGATAACGGACTGCCGCAGGTGACCAATGCCATCGAGCGCGCTGCCGTCGGATTTGCTCATCCCGGCCCAGCTCATTTCGGTTCTCCGGTGTCCGCAGGGCCCGGGACGATGCCCCCATGAACGTGGGTCTTCAGGCTGATGCCATCGGCGATCACGTCACCGTTGACCACGACATTGCCGGGCGCCGTGATATTCACGGATCCGCCGGCGATCTCGATGATGACGCCGCCAGGATAGACGGCCCGGTAGGTTTCGGCGGCGGCTTGCGCGGCATTCGTGCCATTCGAAATCGCGCAGACGATCACACCTTGGGCGAGATCTCCGGAAGTGGCGACGACGAGCACCTCCTCGCCGACGCTGTAACCCCACGACTGGTGCGCATCACCCGCCCTGGATGTCCCCATGCGCACCCACCCGGTGAGCAGTTCACCAATGCGAACGCGAGCACGCGGCGGGTTGCTGTAGTCAACCTGCTCGATCACCCCCGCCTGCGCAATGTTGGAGATCCGCCGGTCATTTTCGGCTTCGGCGAAGCGGCTCATTTCAATGCCCCTTCGCTGCTGAGGGCAGCGTAATCCTGGGCATGATCAACCCCCACATTCGGCGCGCGCGAGATCATGATCTCCGGGCGTTGCACAGCTTCGGCTCGCCGAGCGATGACGCCATCGACCGCGAAACGCATCGAGCTGACGACCTGCGTATCGCGCACGGTGTCGCGCAGCTCAGCGAGGGTAAAACGGGCGCGCTCAGTCAATGCACCGCTCCCCACCATCTCGAACGGGAGAAGCACGGTGTCGCCGACGAGGTTCGCGATCAGGAGCTCGACGGGCAGCGCATCGATCGCATCCGCCCTCAGTTCGAGGCGCAGATAGCCCGTCAGATTGGAGACCAACTCCCAATCCGCGTCGCGTTCCTGGAGGATCCCGCCGGTCGATTTGAACGAAAGCGCCTCGATCGCGGCCGTCGGATGCACGTCCCCCCATGCGCTGACCATCGCCTCAGGCAGCGTCGCGCTCATTCGGAGCGCCACTTCTGAAATAAATCTGGTGCGCAGATGCATGGATACCCCCGCGCCTCAGACGACCATCATTCCGATGGCCCCGAGGTCTGCAGCCTCAGAAGGCGTTTCGGTCGGCGGCTTGATCACCGCACAGAGATCAGAAAAACGGGCGTTGAGGGCCGCGACGCGGCCATCAACATCTTCAGTGTCAAGGAAGCGGTATTCGATCGCCCCATCAAGGCGCCCAACCTTGGCCGCACCGTCGAGCGCGAATGTGTTGAGCCAGGGGAAAGCGCTCGCCAGGGCGCGCACTGTAAGCGCCTCGGTCCATTCGCTCACCCTCTCGGCTGGCGCATCCTCGCATCCGGTCGCCTCCACCAAGTCTCGACGCGCCGCGCCGATGTGGGTGGAGAGCAGCACGTCAGGAACTTCACCCGGAAGGTTCGCGTAGGCCCGAACGTCGGCCGGAGTGATGGATGCGCCAGCCATGATCTATCACTCGCCGAGGACGGCGAACTGCTTCACGGCAACCTCGTAGTCGAAGGCCATGTCGAAGACGTAGGCAAGCGACCGCCTCAGTTCGAGATAGCTCCGGTCGCGCTGGATCGTGGTGTGGAGACCATAGACCAGGTTCTTCGTCGGCGTGAACATGACCGATCCGCGCGGCATGAGCGGGTGAGCTTCGATCGGACGGCCCTGGTAACGGCGCGCCGGAGCACTGCTCTGAACTTCCGTGCCGGTCACCGGCGCATTGATCTCCTGGGAATATGCATCGGCGTCGGCAGTGTTCATGATGAACGACGAGGTCTCACGAACGCGCTCATCGGAGGCTTCGAGGATTGCCTTCAGCGATCCGATCCAGCCGTCCGTCGCCGGATCGATATTGACCTTCGGCGTGTTTGCAGCCTCGCGCATGACCTGCAGCCAGCCCTTGTTGAGCCGGATGAACTTCGCCACGCGATCCGCGCCTTCCCCGTCATCCGCAACACCGTTGAAGCCCAGGTCGACGATGTCATTCGTGAGGCGCGTGTCGAAACCAGCCTCGACCTCTTTCTGAAGATTGGGGTTGCTGGCGTTTTCACGCAGGAAGTCGAGCTTCAGCATCGCGAAGAGCTGCGCGTCGAGTGCCGTCAGCTTGCATCCGAACTCGCCGGCGCCAGTCAGATCAGCGGCCAAGGGCTCATCGCCCTGCGGCACCCGCACGAGCTGACGGCTCAGGATATCCATGACATCGACGTCACGCGTGAGGCGCGACATGCGGATCGTCGTGACCTTGTCCAGGAAGGGATCCTTGAAGATCATCGAGATCAGCTTGTTGGCCTCTTCCGATCGCAGTTCACCGCCATTCGCGAGGTCACGCGGGCCGATCAGCCCTTTCGCGAGCGCCACGAAGTCATGCATTTTCTGGCCGGCATATTCACCGGACTTGATGACGATAACGGTCATGCGAAGCTCTCCTCGATCGAGCCGTGGCCGGGGTCGGCTTCGGATGCGCCCTTGGCCAGCGCCACGGTGATCTTGTCGTCGATCTTGCCCTCGATCGCGGCGAAGGCCTTGGCGATCGCCTTTTCGATCTCCGTGCCATCGCCGCCGCTCGGCGGCGGATCATCGGGCACTTTCGCGGGCGCGACACCCGCCGATTTCATGGCTTCCGCAACCGCCGCGCCAAGCTCACTCTTGAGCGTGTCGCGCACGATCTTCTCGACGTCATCTTTCTGCATGTCCGTTTCCTCGTCGGCTTTGTTGTGACTGTTGAACAGGCGCTTGAACCACCCGGGAACAGCATCCTTCTCGGTGTAGCTGGGGTGACCGGGTGCGGGCGGGGGATCGACCCGTGCTACCCCTGCCAGCGAAATCCCGGTGAGATCGCCGGACTTCAGTTCCTTCCAGAGATCGGGGTCGCCAATCTGGATGCCCACCGCCCAGGCGCCCTCGGGCTCATCGGCGAAAAGCGCATCCCCCTTCCGCACCAGCCAGCTTTCGGCGACGAAGGCCATTTCGGGCGTGAAGGAATGCTCCGTATCGATGTTCTTGAGGCGCCCCTCGCGCATGAACTCGGCCTGGGCACGACGAATGGTCACAGCGTCGGCACTGTCGCCATGGGCGTCGGTCTGATCCGGCGCATAGACGATCCCGTAGGCCCGCATCAGCTCGTCGCTTTTCACCGTGAGCTCGAAGGGGTTGACCCTGGAATTCGGCGTTTCGGACTTGAGCGTCAGGCCCTTGCCGGTCGCCGGAGAGCGCACAAGCGAGAGGAATTCAACGGAGAGGTCTTTGAGCTGTGCCACGAGTTTGCTCCGGTCGTGTGGATCGCCTTCAATCCCTCTTGCCAGAGAGCCGAAGAACGCAAAAGATGAGCGCGGTGCATCAGGTTTATATCTAAACTTTCAATGTGTTACGGCCATTTCTCCGCGGCATTTGCGGCTGTATCAGATGGCTATGAGCACGGATCAAAACCAGCCCGAAGATAGCCACCTTCTGACGATTTCCGTCGAGAAGTCCGACGTCATGGGCTTGGTTTCCATGCTTCCGGAGGCTGGCATCGACGGCGAATATCTGTGGCCTATCCACCCCCTGGCGCTTGCAAATCTCTACCGCGCAAGCGCCGAGCACTGCCGCGCGATCCATATCAAGGCCGAGGGCGCGTTTGGTGGCGGGCTGATCGGGCGCACCGAGCCGATCGATGAGCTGTGTGAGACCGGCGCGGCTGAGCTGTTCGTTCTGCTCGGGCTCGACATCGAGACCTTCGGCAACGCATTTCTCCAGGTGATCAGATCGAATGATGGCTCAAGGGTCATCGGATTGCGCCGGCTGCCGGCGGTAACGATGAGCCGCTTCCGTGACGGTTTTCTTCAGCGCATTCCGCAGATCACGGGTGGCGACAAGAAAGTGATCTTCTCGGCTGGGGAGATCATTCATCTCCGCGTCCCTTGCCCGATGGGGCGGCGCTATTCTGAGCCCGCATGGATCGGTGTGCGAGAAATGCTTGAGCTCGCACGGGCCGCGATCCGGTTCAACTCGAAGTTCTTCGATAATGGCGCGGTGCCGGAATTCGCCATCATCTTCAAAGGCACAACGCCGAGCGATGCTCAAAAGAAGACGATCCGGGAGTTCTTTCGTCGCGAGTTCCAGGGGGTCGAGAACGCGCATCGCACCATGCTTCTCTCGCTATCCGAGGATGACAGCGTGACCTTCGAGAAGCTGACTGCAGACGTGAAGGATGGCGACTTCCTCAAGATGATCGACGCAGTGCGGGATCGTATTCCGGTGGCCCATGGTGTGCCGCCGCGCATGCTTGGCATCATGTCGGCCGGCCAGCTCGGAGGGGGCGGAGAGGTCGCGGGCCAGATGCACGTTTTCGAGCATCTCACGCTGCGCCCAATGCGGCGCAGGATGCTTGATCAGCTTCGCCCCATTTTCAAGGAATTTGGCCTGAGGCCCGGAAACCCGGATGAGCCTCTTGCCGACGACCAGATTGCTTTCCGTCCACTCGACCTTACGCCGCCCGGCGACGTGACCGACAATCTGGCCGATCTCGTCACCGCCGGCGTCCTCACGGACAGCGAAGCGAAGGCGATCTACTACGGCGACACGACGGGCCTCAAAGAGGTCACGAGCAAGAGCAGCTCCACGGGAGCGGATCTCTCGCACCTGGTCCGCATCCTGGCGAAATCCTGAGGGTGCGACATGACACGACCCGCGAAAACATCGAACCTAACGCACAGGCGCGCTGATGGCCAATCATCCACGTCTGCGCATGGTGACGCCGGAAAAAATCTCTTGACGCATCAGCGGTCAGATCACGGGCCTCACGCCGCACATTCACGGCGCGGTCGGCCGCCGAAGTTTGGCGACGCTCAGAAAGAGCAGGCGTATCTCGAATATCTCGCCGGAGACAGTTCTACCGAGATCGCGTCGCGGATCGGGTGCAGTCCGCGCACCGTTCGCCACTGGATCGAGGCGGGAGGCTGGGGGGCCGAGCTTCGCAAAAGGCGAGAAACGACGCAGGGGCTCGAAGAGCAGATCCTGCGGCTGAGCCGCATCAAGAGCCCTACCACCTCGCAGGCACATCGTCTGGCCATGCTGACCCGCTCCCTGGAGCGAATGCACAAGATCGCCCCCAAACCGAAGCCTCGGCCGACGGTTGCAAACGCGGTCTCCAAGGACGCGTTGTCCAGAGTGCTCGCGCCAGACTATGGGCTTTATGCCTATCAGGTCGAGTTCCTCGAAAGCGAGCATCGATTTCGCATCGTGCTCAAGGCGAGACAGATCGGGTTCTCCTACGTCGTCGGCCTCGCCGTGCTCCTGGGGGCTTTGGCCGGGCGCCCTCAGATCGTGGTGTCCGCGTCCGAGAGGCAGGCTCAGATTATCCTGAACTACGTCCGCCATCACGCGGGGCGGCTCGGCGTTGCCCTCGATGAGGACAAGGCGAACAAGATCGTGGTCATGGGCTCCGATATCGTCGCGGTCTCGACCAACTTTCGCACCGCACAAGGCTGGCCTGGCGATGTGTGGCTCGACGAGTTCGCCTGGGTGCGCAATCAGCGCATGCTTTGGGCGGCAGTAATCCCGTCGATCACAGCGATCGGCGGGCGGGTGACGGTGTTCTCTACGCCGTTCCTGCCCGGCTCCCTCTTCTGGGAGATCGCCACCAACCACAAGAACAAGCACGATCACTGGTGGCGCAAGACGATTACGATCGAAGACGCCATTGCGCAGGGCATGCCGCTTCCCGGTGGTCTCGATGAGCTGCGCATGCTGTTCGACAGCGAGAGCTGGGCGATGTTCTACGAGTGCCAATGGGCCGAGAACGGTTCGGCCTTGCTCAGCTGGGAGCTGCTGCATTCGCTCACATCCGAGCCGATCTTCCCGGACCGGTTCGGAAGGCTGCGCGGCGGTGTAGACGTCGGCCGCATCAACGATCGGACGGCCATTGCACTGGCCGGCCAGGAGTTCGAGCGCGCGAAGTGGCTCGATCGCTACGCACTCATTCACCACGAGATGCACAAGGGGCTGCCCTTCGACGCGCAAAAGGCGCGCATCCACGAGGTCGACGGGCGTTATGACGTTGAGCGCTGGAAGGTGGACAAAACCGGTCTCGGCATGCAGCTCGCCGAAGAGTTGCAGCAGGCGGCGCCGGAGCGCTTTGAGGGGGTGTGGTTTTCGGCGCAACGCAAGGCCCGACTTGCCCTCAACATGCTCAAACTGGCCGAAGATAAACGGCTCCTCCTGCCTAACGATCCCGACGTCCTGGCTCAGCTGCACTCGATACAGAAGCTCGTGTCCGGAAATGCGATCAAATATGACGCCGAGCGCAGCGACGACGGCCACGGCGACCTGTTCTGGGCCGTTGCCCTGGCCACAGAGGGGTGTGCGGCTTCGGGAGGCAGCGGCGGCCTCGGCGTAGAGGTGCTGTCATGATGGATCTCCAGCGCCTCAGCCTCAAGGTTGCAGAGAAGCTTCGCGAAATTGCGACGCGCCAGGGCAACGTGCCATTCGACAAGGGCGACCTGCGCAAGGCGCATGTCGTGGAGCCCGCCGGAGCCACGGATGCGGTCCTCAACGTGAATACCCCATATGCGCGCGCCGTCCATGATGGGCGACCGGCCATCACGATCCGGCCGAAGCGCCGAAAGGCGCTCGTGTGGACAGGTGCGGACGGAAAGATGCTTGGAGCGAAATCCGTCCACCAACCGGCTCGCAAGGGTGACCCGTGGCTTGCCCGTGCCGTCGAAGAGCTGGAGCGCGAAGGCCTTGATTTTCTCGCTCCAGACATCGGCCAGGAAGTGGCTGAAGAACTCTCCGCAGCTTTGCGCAGAAGAGGCCTGAAAGTGCGCCGCGATGGGCGCTGAAACCACGAAAGGAAACACCATGGCACAAACCAAGGCAAAGGCTGACGACACGCCCAACATGGGGGAACCCGTGCAGATCAGCTCGCCCCCCACGGTCTTCGATCAGGCGGTCAACTTCGTGCTCGCCGACCGGATCGAGGGGGGCTATGTCAACGATCCCCGCGACCCCGGCGGCGAAACGAAATTCGGGATCTCGAAGCGGTCGTATCCGAAGGTCAACATCAAGGCCCTGACCCGCGACGATGCGATCGCGATCTACAAGCGCGACTACTGGGATGCGATGCGCTGCGACGATCTCCCGCCCAAGATCGCCGTCGTCATGTTCGACTGCGCGATCAATCAGGGGGCCGGCGCCGCGCCGCGCCTGCTGCAGAACGCGCTCGGCAACGGCATCGTCGTCGATGGCATCATCGGCCCGAAGACCATCTCCGCGGCGCATGCTGCGAAGGAAGATGATCTGGTCATCCAGTTCATCGGCTGGCGGTTGCGCCGTTACGCGTTCACCGCCAACTCGGCGACCTACATGCGCGACTGGGCCAATCGCGTGCTTGCGCTGCAGCACTTCCTTCTCACGCAGCTTCAGGAGGCCTGACCATGCTCAAGGGCACCATCGCTCTCATCATCCGCTATGTCCTGCTGATCGGCGGCGGCGCACTCGCCTCGGCCGGGGTGATCACCGCCACGGGAGACCTCGGCTATTACTGCTTCGATGCCAAGGTCGTGGCCGATGCCACCAGCACCGCCATCGCTCTCGCCCTTGGCGGCAGCACCTCGATCTGCGTCGGGATCCTCTGGCGCGCCGTGGCCAAGCGGCTCGGCGGTATCACCTGAGATCGACGCCATGATCGGCACCAGCCCGGGTAACTTTGCCCGGGCTGGCGGAATGACAACAGACGGCGATGGGACGCCCGCAAATGACCGATATCTTGAAGGAATTCTGGAGCGTTATCATGGGCGCCGTCGGCGCGCTCGTGTGGATGCTGCGCCTTGAGGCCCGCGCCGCGCTGAACGCTGCAGCTATCTCTGAGCTCAAGCGCCAGCGCCACGAGGATCTGCAAGCCGCCCGCGAGGCGCGTGATGCAACCAACCGTCGCCTTGATGAAATCCGCGGCGATCTGGGCGAGGTCCGCGACGACATCAAGACGCTGATCCGCGCCATGAAGTGAGGGACAAAGCATGCTGATTACCGTTAATCGCGAATGGGTTGGGCCGATCTCCTTCGAAGGGGGGGGATTTTTCGTCCAGGCTTGGCGCGGCAATCTCCGCCTCTGGTGGGGCATCGACGACGCGCAGCCGAACATGATGACGATCTCGCGCGGCAGTGATCCAGCTGAAACCTACGATCTCAACACCTGCAACTCCCTTCTCGACGGCATGGTGTTGAGCAAGGGGGAGGTGAAGAATTTCCCCTATGTTCCCAATCAGGTGATCTTTTTGCGCGCAGCCGACGGCACGCGGGCGATCGCCAACATCGGGCAATGGTTCAGCTGATGCATGCGCTGCTTGAGCTCTACGCAAAAGGCTATCTCACCGACGAGCACATCTCGGCCGCCAAATCTTGGCGCGACAACCCGGTGAAGATGTTTCTCGCACCGAGCATGTTCAGGATCATGCACGACGCCATTTTCAAGGATCTCGGAGTGCAGGCGATTGAGCATCGCCATGGGTTGCCTGACAGATCCGCAAAGGCCATCCTGCGCTTGATCCTGCAGGCGCTTTACGAGTGCGAAAGCATCTTCATTCGGCGGCCGGAAGATGCTTCAGACGCCCACCGCGCGGAGATCGAGCTGCTCCGCGGTGAGAATGTCGATGACCTTTCCGATCTGATGACGCGCTTCTCGATCAGTCCGATGCAAGCCAGGATTTTTCTCGTACTACAGAACGCGGGTGGCCGCACGATCACATACGACACCCTCGCACAACGCACCTGGCGCTTTAGCCGCGATGGAAATCCACCGAACATAAATACGCTCAAAGTGCATATTTGTAATCTGAAAAAGGCCATTCATGGCAGCGAGTTTACGATCAACACCGTCCATGGCATTGGGTATCGCCTGATCGAACACGCCAAAGCGTGATAGATCAGGCGACGTGGCCCACATCGGGGCCGCGTCCTGTCACTCTGCCGGGTCTTTGATCTTGGCATACACGCAGCGCAGCGGCGCGCAACACAGTGCCATCCCGTGGTTCGGGGACTATCTTATTCGGCAAGGCGCAACACATAGCTGCGCCCCTTCTTCTCCTTGATGATCCTGCCTTGCTCTGCAAGCTCGGCGCTTGCTGCGTAAAACAGCATCCGATCCTCGTCATCGCCTTGAGCGATCTCTTTGATCAACTGCGACTGGATCTGGGGCCCACCTTTCTGGATAGCCATAATGATCTGCCCCTTGAACTCCGCCGCCCGATTGCCCGCATGTTGCGCCATCATCGACGCGATCTCGCGCTCTGACATTTCTTTCGCCGGACGGGAGCGCATCTCAGTTTCTTCTTTTTCGATTCGCTCTCGGAAGTCACGGTTCATTCGATCTGCCATTTCCTGCGCACTTCTGGCCCCACGTTTCCGCCTCCAACGCCACAAAAGGAATACGGCGAGACCGGCAACAGCAATAAATTCCATGGAAATACTCCTTCAACTTGTTCCTTTTCCCCTTAGTCTGCACGATCCTCGATCGGCTTCCACCACCAATGATCGGCGGGCACCGCGGGCACATTGCCGCGCGCGTCCATCACAAAGCCGCGCAGGGCGGTCTTGCGGTCATGCTGGTGGTGTTCAGTGCCAAAGGCACGGTTGAACGCGGCTGCATTGGCGCGCCAATGCGCATCGACTGTATCCAGCTCGGCGCGCTGAGCATCGCTCAGGCCTGCGCGCACCAGCTCGAGCGCGGATCGGTTGCGCAACAACTCGTCTCGGTCCCAGGCGAAATCGTCATCGTCGAGCGTGTCATAGCAGGCCAGCCAAATCTCGATGAGAGAATGATCCTGCGCAATCACCGCATTCCCAGCAAGGCGGTAAGCCATTTGATTGCTCCTTTCGTGATTTTGGTGGCGGGCGTCACATCGTTATCGCTGGACTGCCCTGCGCGCCAGTGGTGCGAGATGATGCGGCCGCTTGGACCGTCTTCCATGTCCAACACGGTCACCAACTGCCCATCCTTTCCGGCTCGGTTCTTCATCGGCTTGGCAAAGACCGCATGCAGTGCCACGTCTCCGGGCTTGGATTTGCTGTTGCGCAACGGAACACGGGTCGAGAGCAGCATCGTGGCGCCCGGGTCCGCAATGAGCGCGCGCGCATCGCGCTCGAAATTGGCCAGCTTCTTCGTCGGTATATTCGCGCGGTGCTTCTGGAACTTGGCCCGGGCCTGCTTTTCGCTCAGGAACTCCGCCTTCTGCGCCCGCTCCACAACCTCCGCGCGCGCCTCGCGACCGATGTCCTCACGGTCAATGAGCTTCTGCCGAACGTCATCAAGCCCTCCGACGCCGCCGAAATAGGCCACGGTGATCGTGCGGCAGCGGAAATGATATGGCGGCCCTGCCGTTCCAGAGCCGAGCTTCGAGGTCGGCACTTCTCCAAGGTCCGCGCTTGCACCATGCATCTCCCAGGCGGCGCGCGCAGCGGGTTCATTACGCCGGCTCACCGCGGCGAGATAGCTGTCGACCTGGGCGCGCATCTTGCTCACCTCAATGATACGCCCATGCATGTGACGACAGATCGCGGTGGTCTTCGCGTCAAGATGCGCGCGGACCTGGACGCGATCGACGCCGGCGCGCTCGTATCCGGTAACACGCCCCATTTCCCGGGTCTTTGTCGCGGTATGATCCGCCAGGATCTCCCAGTAAACCCGCCCGCGGGAGGTCACACCGGCGAAGTCTTCTGCCATCCTTGCAGCCAACCCCTCGCGCGTCATCCCGGTCGTGAAATACTCCTCGATGGTGGCGGCCAGAAGGTTCTGACTGTTGACGTTCCAGCTGTTTCCAACCCAGTAGAGGTTACCGGACTTGAGCACTTCGAGCGCGTCTAGGTCTGGGCGCATGAAGCCGATAGAGACACCAGTCGCCTTGCCGACCTCTTCCGCCCCAAGGCGGAACAAGGCATCGCTGAGGTTCACGACAGGATCGCGCATCGCTGCGCGGATCGCATCCTCCCCCACCGATCCCTCAAGCACTTTCAGGATCGAGGCCCCATCTTCCGCTGTGAACTTTCCAGGGCCAAGATCGCGCAGCCGGTCGAGTGCCGAGGCGATCCCTTCGCGCATCGCGTCATCCCAGGCATTCGTCATTGCCTGTTGCAACTGTCCGTAGAGCGCTTCCCAAGCCTTGGCGTCCTTGATGATCGCCGAGCGCAGGACGCGCCGCTTGATCGCGCGGGCGATGGCATCTTCTGCAATCGTCATGCCGGCATCTCCTCCTAGTTCTTTCCGTCAGCCCGGCGCATCCGTCGGATACAGCGGTTCATGATGCGTTGGCGCTCGGTCACGAGCATGGCAATGCTGAGCCGCCGCCGTTCGATGCGCAGGTGGATCTTCGCCAGCGTGCGCAGCTCGATCTCCGTGGCAAAGCGCAGCCAGGCGGCACGCAGACCGAAGGGATCAACCACCGGCCCGCCGTTGTGACCAATCCCCGGCGCATGATGTGCAGCGCGGTCTGCTACACGGCGTTTTTCCACACCTTCCACTAATCACCTGCCTTTCCTTCGTTTTCTTCAAACAGGCCACGGGGTGCGGTTTTTTTGAATGAGCGGATCTCGCGATCCTCGACCTCTTCCCATGTCACGAACCGGTGGCCGCAAATCCTGCACTGCCGATAACGCTGCTTCACCTGTCCATTCGGCTTCGTCGCATAGACGTAGCCGCGGCCTCCGCATTTAGGGCATTGCATCGCCGCCCTCGCTACGTTGCCGAACCCACTCCTCCAGCCCGAGGATGACCTTGCTCGCCTGCTCGCGGCTCATGAACCTCGGCGAGTCCACCTTCGCGGTGCGCAAAACGAAGCTGCGCAGCTTCTGATCTTCCAGACCGTTCCACCCCATGGAGCGCGAAAGGCCGCCGATCTTCGCCCACTGCGCCGGCGTCGGACGTTCTGCGCTACCGACCGTTGCGCCGATGCCGCCGCGGGCGCGCTCTGGGATCAGCCCGTCACGACGCAACTGTTTGATGAAGCGAATGCGCTCGTCCGGGTTCAGATCACCAGCCGAGCGCCGCCCTGTGCGACTTTCGAGCCAGTCCTCATAGGCGGCGCGGTCATCGTCGAAGAGCCGCTTCGCAGCAATGTGGATCATCGCCAGATCGCTGCGGCGACGGTCATCGGTCGGTTTTTTGGCGGGCATATGCATGACCTCTCACTGCAGATAGGCGTTCCAATTTATCGTGTTCCGCCCCCCCTCCGTCAGGGCACAGCGGAAGTTCGAGCTGATCGAGCATCACGAAGGCTTCGCGAATATGGGGCGGGAGCGACGCCAGACCGACTTTCAGGCCGGCCGCGGTGCGGAGCACTTACATCCGGCACCCGAACCAGAGCGGGCTTACCCAGGGGCCACACCCTTCGGCGCGACGGATCATGCGGCGCACATGCTTTTCGGTGAGCTTGCAGACTTCGGCAATCTCCGCGGGGGAAACACTCGTCGTGATCTCGTCCGTGGCCATGTCAGGCCTCCTGATCGATGGCGCCGCCGCGCCGGTGGAATGGGAGCAATGGCGCGGCGGCTGGCGGTCGGGAGCGGGCAGCTTTCCCGCCGCCTGTCTCGTTATGCGATTTGGTCGGACAGGGCCTTCACCGGCTTTGCCAGGACCACGGTTTTCGCGGGAACATTGACCGCTGCACCCGTCGCCGGGTTGCGCCCGATGTGGGCCTCACGCCGTTTCGTGCTGATCTTCACGATGCCGGGAATGGTCACATCATCACCCTCGGCCAGGGCTTTCGAGACGGCGCCGGCAAGCCCGTTCAGAGCCACTTCGATTTCGCGCTGCCCCATCGGATAGCCGGCATCCACGCAGTTCATGCTGATCGTGCGGATAAGATCTTTCTGTTTCATGGGTTACTCCTCGGTTTTCAGAAAATCGCGCGCCTTGCGCGCCCAGGCGACAACTGCCGACACGCCATCGACGGTGCAGGTGGCCGTGATGCTGCAGCACTTGGCGCGGTAGGTTCCGGCGGTGGAATTCACCGGTCCACAATACTGCTCGAACACCTGCAGCTTGCGCTCGCGCGGCGCGGCCTCGACCGACGCGAGGATCGAGCGCATCGCTCCGTTCTTGTCACGTTGGATCTGCATCAGACCGCTTCCTTGAGCTCTGTCTCGAACGGCTCGACCACGAAATCTTCGCCATCAGAACCGATCGTCACCCCCTTGATCGCCATCGCGGAGCTGCGGTCTTCGAGCATCGCCTCCTTGTTGATCTCGGTTTTCGTGCGCAGAAACCGATGCAACCCGGCAGCTTCGAGCGCTTCGATCACCGCATCCGTGCCACGGATCGACACCTTGGCCGGGCGCAGGCGCCAGCTGATCTTCCCTGTCGCGAACTGGAAGTATTTCACCTTGCCGCCATTCGTCAGGCGCGCACGGTTCGCTTCGGCAAACATGCGCAACCCCTCGATCTTCGCGGTCGTGGCCTCTTGCAGCGGCGCGACAAGCTCGCCGTAGCGCTGTTGCAGCGCGGCGATCTGATCGTTCATCTCCGCCTGCAGACGCAGCACATCGCGATTGAGATCACCGATCTCACGCAGCGCCTCTCGTGCCTCGCTGTCGTCTTGCGGCACGGGGGCATTCGCCCCCTGCATCTTCACCTTCTTGGCAGCCATGCTTCCTCTCCTTTCAAAGCTCGGAAATCACGTTCGGGGGCGGCGAGGAGGGCGCCGCCTCGGGCAGCGCGCCATCCTCCAGAAACAGATCCGCCAGCCAGGCCAGCGCGATGATCTCGCGCTGGCTCAACATCGACCAACCGCGTGCGCTGGCCTTCACCTTGGCCTTCGCGGTGGCGGCGAGTTC
>NZ_JBFXGV010000028.1:0-42482 GCF_050177655.1 Paenirhodobacter sp. | reverse complement strand
GGCGCCTGCCCCCGCCACCGGCCCCGAAATTATCGCATTATTGCCCCCTCACCCTCAGAACACGCAATTTTTGCAACGTTTTCCGCACCCCTGCGACACTTTCTTCACGGATTTGCCGTTGACGCCCCCGAAGCCGCCCCCTAATGTCCGCCCCAACGCAACGGAAAGGATCAGCGATGCTCTCGCTTCTTATCGTCGTAGGAGACACGCGCATGGGCCGGTGACGGTTTGACCATGATGGTTCCCATGCGCCCTCGCCAAAACGCGAGGGCTTTTTGTTGCGAAACGGGTTGGGGGCTGCGCGCCCCGGTGAATGGAGAGAACTATGTCACGGCAGATGACCGGCGCGGAAATGGTGGTGCAGGCGCTGAAGGATCAGGGGGTCGAGGTCATCTTCGGCTACCCGGGCGGCGCGGTGCTGCCGATCTATGACGCGATCTTCCAGCAAAACGACATCCGCCACATCCTCGTGCGCCACGAACAGGCCGCGATCCACATGGCGGAGGGCTATGCCCGCTCGACCGGCAAGCCGGGCTGCGCGCTCGTCACCTCGGGCCCGGGCGCCACGAACGCCGTGACCGGCCTCACCGATGCGCTGATGGACAGCATTCCGCTTGTCGTCTTCTCGGGCCAGGTGCCGACCTTCATGATCGGCACCGACGGCTTCCAGGAGGCCGACACCGTGGGCATCACCCGCCCCTGCACCAAGCACAACTGGCTGGTGAAGGACACCGACAAGCTCGCCGAAACCATCCACCAGGCCTTCCACGTCGCCACCTCCGGCCGCCCCGGCCCGGTGCTGATCGACCTGCCGAAGGATGTGCAATTCGCGACCGGCACCTATACCGGGCCGAAGACCGCGCGGGTGGATCACTACAAGCCGCAGCTCAAGGGCGACATCGACGCGATCACCAAGCTCGTCGAGCTGATGGAGACCGCCGAGCGCCCGATCTTCTACACCGGCGGCGGCGTGATCAACTCGGGCACCGGGGCGAGCCAGCTTCTGCGCGAGCTGGTGGACGCGACCGGCTTCCCGATCACCTCGACGCTGATGGGGCTTGGCGCCTATCCCGCCTCGGGCAAGAACTGGCTGGGGATGCTGGGGATGCACGGGCTTTACGAGGCGAACCTCGCGATGCACGGCTGCGATCTGATGATCGCGGTGGGCGCGCGCTTCGACGACCGCATCACCGGCCGCGTGTCGGATTTCTCGCCCGGCTCGACCAAGGCGCAGATCGACATCGACGCCTCCTCGATCAACAAGATCGTGCATGTCGACCTGCCGATCGTGGGCGACGTGGGCCATGTGCTCGAAGACATGCTCAAGGTCTGGAAGGCGCGCGGGCGCAAGGTGAACAAGGAACCGCTGGCGCAATGGTGGGGGCAGATCGCGGAGTGGAAGAAGGTCCGCTGCCTCGCCTACACCGGCTCGGACAAGATCATCAAACCGCAATACGCGCTCGAACGGCTCGAGGCGCTGACCAAGGGGCGCGACCGCTACATCACCACCGAGGTGGGCCAGCACCAGATGTGGGCGGCGCAATATCTCGGCTTCGAGGCGCCGAACCGCTGGATGACCTCCGGTGGCCTCGGCACCATGGGCTATGGCTTCCCGGCCTCGATCGGGGTGCAGATCGCGCATCCCGACGCGCTCGTGATCAACGTCGCGGGCGAGGCGTCCTGGCTGATGAACATGCAGGAAATGGGCACCGCCACCCAGTTCCGCGCCCCGGTGAAGCAGTTCATCCTGAACAACGAGCGCCTCGGCATGGTGCGGCAATGGCAGGATCTCTTGCACGGCGGGCGCTACTCGCAGAGCTGGTCGGAAAGCCTGCCCGATTTCGCCAAACTCGCCGAGGCCTTCGGCTGGAAGGGCATCGTCTGCTCCGATCCGAAGGATCTCGACGACGCGATCATGGAGATGCTCGACTACGACGGGCCGGTGCTCTTCGATTGCCTCGTGGAGAAGCATGAGAACTGCTTCCCGATGATCCCGAGCGGAAAGCCGCATAACGAGATGCTTCTCTCGGCGGATGCGGCGGCCTTCGCGGGCGGCGCGGCGCTGGTGTGAGAGCGGCCGGGGGCCTTGCCCCCGGACCCCCAGGATATTTACGCTCTGAAGAAGAGCAGAAAAAGGAGAGGGCAATGGCCGCTCTGAACATCAAGAAAGGCGCGACCTCGCATTCCGCCTATGACCTGCGGGACACCCACTCGGATGTGGAACGCAGCCACACGCTTGCGGTGATCGTGGACAACGAGGCCGGCGTGCTCGCGCGCGTGATCGGGCTCTTCTCGGGCCGCGGTTACAACATCGACAGCCTCACCGTGGCCGAGATCGACCACAAGGGGCACCGGAGCCGCATCACCATCGTGACCACCGGCACCGAGGCGGTGATCGACCAGATCAAGGCGCAGCTCGGCCGTATCGTACCGGTGCACGAGGTCCACGACCTCACCGTCGAAGGCCCCGCGGTCGAGCGCGAGCTCGCGCTTTTCAAGGTCACCGGCACCGGCGACAAGCGCGTCGAGGCGCTGCGTCTGGCCGATATCTTCCGCGCGAACGTGGTCGACAGCACGCTCGAGAGCTTCGTCTTCGAGGTCACCGGCGCGCCCGAGAAGATCGACGCCTTCGCCGAGCTGATGCGTCCGCTCGGCCTGACCGACGTCGCGCGCACCGGCGTCGCGGCGCTGCCGCGCGGGCTCTGAGCTAGCGCAACAGAAGCGGCGCTGCGAGCCAGTCGCGCAGCGCCTGCGTCACCTTTTCCGGCTGTTCGAGCGGCGCGAGATGCCCCGCGCTCAGGATCAGCCGGAACTCCGCATGCGGCATCAGCTCCGCCAGGAACTCGTGCCGCCGCGGCGGACAGATCGTGTCGTATTCGCCGCAGATCAGCATCGCGCGCACCCGCGTGTTGCGCAGCGCGCGCTGCTGATCGGGGCGGCGCATCAGCGCGCGGCTTTGCACCGTGAACCCCTCCGCCCCGAAGACATCCGCCATGTCGAGCAGCATCGCCTGGATCTCGGGCCGGTGCGGCCCGGGGGCGAGCGCGGTCTCGGGGATTTCCTCGAGCATCGCCTCGTCGAGCCGCCCGGTGCGGGCGCGGATGATCCGCGGCTCGCGCTGCGCGGCCACCTGCGGGGTTTCCGGCAGCGGAGAGACGTCGATCAGCGCGATCGCGGCGACCCGCTCGGGCGCGCGGCGCAGCATCTCCATCGCGACGATGCCGCCCAGCCAATGCCCGACGACGGCAAAGCGCGGCGGCGCGGCGGCAAGCACCGCCTCGGCCATTTCCTCGACCGTGGCGCCCGAAAGCGGCATCACCAGCACCGGGCGCTCGGCGGAAAAGGCGATGATCTGATGCCAGAAGAGCCGCGCATCGCACATGAAGCCCGGCAGAAAAACCAGCGGATCGGTGGGCATGCTCTTCCTCCTCGGCGGCGCTGATGCGCTCTTGGCGCCAGTCTGACGCAGGATCGCAGCGGGGGGAACCCCCCGCGCCCCATGACAGGCGTCGATCAGCCGAGCCGCGCGATCACATCGGCGACAGTGGCCTCGATCAGGCGCAGGTCATCGGGTTCGGAAAAGCGGTGATCGGTGCCCTTCACCAGCGTGAGGCGGATGTCCGCGCCCTCGGCATGGTGGAAGAGCCGCACCGCCCAGTCGGGCGGCACCGCGGTATCGGCCGAGCCCTGCAGGAAGCGCGCGGGGAAGGGCAGCGCGAGCGGCGATCGCAGCACGAGGCGCGCGCGCCCCTCCTCGATCAGCCGGCGGGTGATCCGGTAGGGTGCGCCATAGTCCGAGGGCACGTCGACGAAGCCCTGCGTTTCCAGGGCCTTGCGCTGATCGGCGTCGAAGCCCGCCCAATAGCCGTCCTCGGTGAAATCGGGCGCGGCGGCGATGGTGACGAGGCCCGCGACCTTCTCGGGGATCTCGCGCGCGAGCAGCAGCGCGAGCCAGCCACCCATCGAGGAGCCGACGATCACCTGCTTCCCCTCGGTCAGGGCAAGGATCGCGGCGCGCGCATCCTCGAACCACTCCCCGATGCAGCCCTCCGCGAAGCTGCCCGAAGAAAGCCCGTGGCCCGAGCAGTCGAACCGCAGGAAGGCGCGCCCCTCGGCACGCGCCCAGGCCTCGAGCGCGAGCGCCTTCGTCCCCTCCATGTCGGAGTTCAACCCATGCACGAAGACCACCCCGGGCCCGGAGCCGCCGGTGCGGGTATAGGCGATGCGGCGCCCCTCGGGCGTGGTGAGATACTCGGTCATCGGACACTCCTTTGCCCCCTTCGTAACCGGCGCGGCGCCCGGGCTCAAGCGGCGGAGGGGGGCGCTGCCCCCGGGCTTCGCCCTCCCCCCGAGGTATTTTTCGCAAGATGAAAGGGATCTTGCGGCTTTCATCTTGCCCGAAATACCTCGGGGGGCTCCGCAGGAGCGGGGGCAGCGCCCCCTCCCCCCGCCGCCATCTTGCCGCAGCGCAGAGATGTTGACAGCCGTCGCGCCCGGGCGCATATCGGCCCGACCATAACCCGCAACCGGGCGTTCCGTGGGCGCCAAAACGACGAGGAGGACACCGATGTCCCAGATCACCCTCTCCTTTCCCGATGGCAACAAGCGCGAGTTTCCCAAGGGCGTGACGCCCGCGGAAATCGCCGCCGCGATCTCCAATTCGCTCGCCAAGGCGGCGATCTCGGCGCAGGTCAACGGCCATCACTGGGATCTGCAATGGCCGATCGAGGAAGACGCCAAGATCTCGATCAACACGATGAAGGATCAGGTTCCCGCGCTCGAACTGATCCGCCACGACCTCGCCCATATCATGGCCCGCGCCGTGCAGGAAATCTGGCCCGACGTGAAGGTCACGATCGGCCCGGTGCGCGATTACGGCTGGTTCTACGACTTCGACCGCGCCGAGGCGTTCACCCCCGAAGACCTCGGCCAGATCGAGGCGCGGATGAAGCAGATCATCAACGCCCGCGAGCCGGTGAAAACCGAGCTCTGGGACCGCGCCCGCGCGATCCAGCATTATGTCGAGAGCGGCGAGCCCTACAAGGTCGAGCTCGTGAACCGGATCCCCGAGGGGGAAAACATCCGGATGTACTGGCACGGGAACTGGCAGGATCTCTGCCGCGGCCCGCATCTGCAGCACACCGGCCAGGTGCCCGCCGACGCCTTCAAACTCACCCATGTCGCCGGCGCCTATTGGCTTGGCGACAGCACGCGCCCGATGCTGCAGCGCATCTACGGCATCGCCTTCCGCTCGCGCGAGGATCTGAAGGCGCACATGACCATGCTCGAGGAGGCCGCGAAACGCGACCACCGCAAGCTCGGCAAGGAAATGGACCTCTTCCACATGCAGGAAGAGGCGCCCGGTCAGGTGTTCTGGCACCCGAACGGCTGGACGATCTACACCCAGCTGCAGGACTACATGCGCCGCCGCCAGCGCGCCGACGGCTATGTCGAGGTGAACACGCCGCAGGTCGTCAACCGCAAGCTCTGGGAGGCCTCGGGCCACTGGGAGAACTACCGCGAGAACATGTTCATCGTCGAGGTGGACGAGGACGGCGCGCGCGAAAAGGTCGTCAACGCGCTCAAGCCGATGAACTGCCCCTGCCACGTGCAGATCTTCAACCACGGCATCAAGTCCTACCGCGACCTGCCGCTGCGCATGGCCGAATTCGGATCGTGCGCGCGCTACGAACCCTCGGGCGCGCTGCACGGCATCATGCGCGTGCGCGGCTTCACCCAGGACGACGCGCATATCTTCTGCACCGAGGCGCAGATCGAGCCGGAAACGAAGAAGTTCATCGACTTCCTCGCCGCGGTCTATGCCGATCTCGGCTTCGACAAATGGCGCATCAAGCTCTCCACCCGGCCCGAAAAGCGCATCGGCACCGAGGAAAGCTGGGATCACGCCGAGGCCTCGCTCGGCAATGCCTGCAAGGCCGCGGGCTATGATTTCGAGATCCAGGAGGGCGAAGGCGCCTTCTACGGGCCGAAGCTCGAATTCGTGCTGACCGACGCGATCGGGCGCGACTGGCAATGCGGCACGCTGCAGGTCGACCCGAACCTGCCCGAACGGCTCGACGCGAGCTACATCGGCCAGGATGGCGAACGCCACCGCCCGATCATGCTGCACCGCGCCTGCCTGGGTTCGTTCGAGCGCTTCATCGGCATGCTGATCGAGAACTTCGCCGGCAAGATGCCGCTCTGGCTCGCGCCGCGGCAGGTCGTCGTCGCCTCGATCGTCTCGGACGCCGACGATTACGTCGAAGAGGTCGCGGCCAAGCTGATCGAAGCGGGCATCCGCGCCGAATGCGACACCCGCAACGAGAAGATCAACTACAAGGTCCGCGAGCACAGCCTCGGCAAGGTGCCCTATATTTTCGCCATCGGCATGAAGGAAGTGGAGGAGCGTACCGTCTCCGTCCGCCGCCTCGGCGAGACCCGCACCGAGACGGTGACGCTCGACGCGATCGTCGCCGCGCTCGCCTCGGAGGCACTGCCGCCCGACCTGCGCTGATAGCGCAAGCAGGCGCGCAAATTTCCGGCATCGCAAAGGGGCGGCAGCGGCCGCCCCTCCTTTTTTCGTTGATTTTTGCATTGCCTGTGGCACCCTGCTTTCGCGTGACCGCAGACTTTCCTACCGCTCCCTTTTCGGGGCAGCCGGAAGACTCGAAAGACCTGGCTGCACGGCCCGGCGCAATGTCGCACCGGGATCACTGATAGGAGAAACGGTATGGCCACTGGCACCGTGAAATGGTTCAACACCACCAAAGGGTATGGCTTCATCGCCCCCGATGGCGGCGGCAAGGACGTCTTCGTCCATATCTCGGCCGTGGAACGCGCCGGGCTCAAGTCGCTCGCCGACAATCAGAAAGTCAGCTTCGAAATGATCTCGGGCCGCGACGGGCGCTCCTCCGCGGGCGACCTCAAGCTGCTCTGATCCGATCAGGACGTCAGCGGAGGGCCCGCGCGCGGGCCTTCCCATTGCCCGCGCTCCGCAGGCAAGCCGCGCCCGTCAGCCACCCCGCCCGAGCGCCAGTGCCCGCGGCATCCGTGGCACCGCGCGGGAATCACCCTTCCCTTCCGGTCCGACAGCGTCGCATCCCGCCCTGCGGGTCCGCGCTCAATCCTCGAGATCGCCCGGCCCGAGGCCCAGCGCCGCCGAAAGCTGGCAGCGCTCCTCATAGCTTGGCAGATGACCGCGCGCCTCGATCGCGACGATGACCTCGGCACCAATGCCGGACAGCCGTGCCAGCTCGGCGACGCTCAGCCCAGCGGCGCGGCGCCAGGCCATCAGCGGCGAGGCCCCGGCCGTGATCCAGGCCAGTTGCGTCCAGTAATCGGGTTTTTCGTCCATCGCCGCTTCGCGCGCCAAAGCACGCGAAGGAACCGGCGACGGCGGCGTTATCACACTCATCGCGTCCTGCTCGTTCAGCTCGCATCCCATCGACGGAATATGAGCCCAAATTCACAGGATTTCACTAAGCCGAAGGGTTAAACCCCTCTGCAATTAGGAAGGTTTAGAGACAAATTCGCCCCGATCAGAGCTGCGCCTCCTGCGCGGCCTTGTCCCAGCCGATCGTCAGGGAGCGGCCGCGGATCACCGGCCGCTTCATCAGCGTCGGATGCGCCGCCAGCAGCTCCGCCGCGGGCTGCGCGCGCTCTGCCTCGTCGAGCCCCCGCCAGGTGGTCGAGGCGCGGTTGATCAGCTTCGCGCCGAAGGCCGCCTCGAACTCGGCGATCTCCTCGGGGCTCAGCGGCGCGGCGCGCACGTCGCGCAAGACCGGCGCATGGCCCGCCGCTTCGAGCGCCTTCATCGCCTTCTTCACCGTGTCGCAGCTCTTGATGCCGTAGACGATCATTTCCCCTCCACCAATTGCCCGTTGTCGAGCCGCAGGACGCGGTCCATCCGCTCGGCCAGCGCGAGGTTATGCGTCGCGATCAGCGCCGAGAGGCCGGTGTCGCGCACCAGTTCCATCAGCACCGAGAACACGGTTTCCGAGGTCTCCGGATCGAGGTTGCCGGTCGGTTCGTCGGCAAGCAGCAGGCTCGGCCCGTTCGCAAGCGCGCGGCAGAAGGCGACGCGCTGCTGCTCGCCCCCCGACAGCGCCGAGGGTCGGTGATCCTCCCGCGCGGCAAGGCCGACCCGCGCCAGCAGCTCGCGCGCCCGCGCCTCCGCCGCCTTGCGCGGGGTGGCATTGGCGAGCTGCGGCAGCACGATGTTCTCGAGCGCGGTGAATTCCGGCAGCAGATGGTGGAACTGGTAGACGAAGCCCAGCTCGCGCCGCCGCGCCTCGGTCCGGCGCCGGTCGGAGGCCCCGCTCAGATCCTGCCCGTTGATCAGCACCGCCCCGCTGTCGGGCGTATCGAGCAGCCCGGCAATATGCAAAAGCGTCGATTTCCCCGCCCCCGAAGGCGCGACAAGGGCCACGACCTGCCCCGCCGGAATAGCAAGATTCACGCCGCGCAGCACCGCGATCTCCCCCGGCGTGCCGCGGTTGTAGCACTTTTCCAACATCCGCAGCGTCAGCACGTCGCTCAATGCCTCACTCATAGCGCAGGGCCTCCACCGGGTTGAGACGCGCCGCCCGCCGCGCCGGGAAGATCGTCACGACGAAGCTGAGGCCCAGCGCAAGCGCCACCGCCTTTGCCACGTCCCAGGGCATCAGCTTCGCCGGCAGCGCATAGATCCCGCGGATCGAGGGATCCCAGGCCCCCCCGCCGTTGAGCCAGTTCACGAAGCTCATCACCTGGTCGATGTAAAGCGCGAAGATGACGCCCACCGCCACCCCCGCCGCAGTACCGATCACCCCCGTGAAGGCGCCGCACAGGAAGAAGACCCGCATCACCGAACCCTCGGTCAGGCCCATCGTGCGCAGGATGCCGATGTCGCGCCCCTTGTTCTTCACCAGCATGATCAGGCCCGAGGTGATGTTCATCGTCGCGATCAGCACGAGCACCGCGAGGATCACGAACATCACGTTGTCCTCGATGTCGAGCGCGCGCAGGAAACTGCCCGAAGCGTCGCGCCAGCTCCAGAGCATGGTGCCCGAACCGCCCGCCACCTGCAGCTGTTCGTCCCAGTCGTCGACATGCTCGGGGTCGGTCACGTCGACCTCGATCTCATCCGCCCCGCCCTCGCGGTTGAAGAAGCTCTGCGCCTCGGCGAAGGGCATGTAGATCCGGGTCTTGTCGATGTCCCAGCGCCCGGCGGTGAAGATATAGGTCACCTCATAGGCATTCACCCGCGGGCTGGTGCCGAAGGGGGTCTTCGCGCCATTGGGGGAGATCAGCTTGACCCGGTCGCCCAGATCGACGCCGAGCTCGCGCGCAAGCTCCGATCCCATCGCGATCCCCTCGCCGAAGCGTGCGAGATCCCCGCGCGAGGTCTTCGGATTGGCGACGCGCGGGATCGTCTCGAGATTTTCGCGCGTGATGCCATAGACTTCCGCGACATTCGAGCGATCGCCAAGCGTCGCCATCACCTGCCCGCGGATCAGCGGCGCGGCGCGGGTGACGCCCGGAATCGCGCGGATCCGCTCGGCCCGCGCGTCATAGTCGCGCATCAGCGAGGAGAAGACGCCCGAGCCCGGAACCACTTCCATCGGCGCGGAATAGACGGTGACATGGGCGTTCGAACCCAGGATCGTGTCGACGAATTCGGCGCGGAACCCCGCGCGCACGGCCAGCGTGATGATCAGCGCGGCGACGCCGAGCGTGATCCCGATCAGCGAGATCCAGGTCATCACGCTGACCCCGCCCTCGGCGCGCCGCGCGCGCAGGTAACGCCAGGCGATCATGAATTCGAACCGGGAAAACGGCGCGGTGCTTGTGGCCATGGGGGGCTCCTGAAAGTCGGCGCACGCTCGCCTTTTGTGCGCCCGAGGTCAAGTGCGGCGGGATCAAGCGGCGGTGAGGGGGTCAGGGGCGCCGCCCCTCGCCCCTCCGGGGCTCACCCCGGGATATTTCCGCTCTATAGAAGCCGCATTCTACAGAGCGCAAATATCCCGGGGGGCTGCGCAGCAGCGGGGGCAGCGCCCCCTCCCCGTTCAAAGTGTGGCGCGGCGCCGGAACGGGCGCAGGAAAAGGCCGAGCAGCACCGCCATCACCGACCAGCCCAGCCCGAAGCCGATCCCCGCGGCGATGAACCCGTCGGGCGTCACCGGCACCGCGGGGCGGAAATCGGCCCAGGTCGCCTCGAGCGTTTCGCGGTCCCGGAAGCGCTGCGGCAGGGTCAGCCGTTCGAGCGGCGTGGCCGCGCCAAGCAGCGTGTAATCCGCCTGCGCATGCTCGGCCCGCGCGATCAGCGCGCGCATGTCGCCCTGATGCGCCGACAGGAAGGCCGAGCCGTCGAGCTCGGCCAGCGCCGCCTCGCGCGTGATCCCCGCCTGCGCGGCGGAGGCGTCGAATTCCGCCACCACCTTCTGCAGCGCTGTGGCCTGACCGCCGAGCCGCTGCAGATATTGCTGCGAGAATTCCGGGAATTGCGAGAGCGTTCCCGCCCCCGCAAGCCCCGCGATCAGCGCGAGCGCGCGGCGCATCAGAGGCCCGCGTAGATCGTCGCGATGCGATCGACCGCCGCCTCGGGCGACATCTCCTCGCTCTCGCCCGTGCGGCGCGAGGTGAGCTCGACCATGCCATTCGCAAGGCCGCGCGGCCCGACCGTGATCCGCCAGGGAAGGCCGATCAGGTCCATCGTCGCGAATTTGGCGCCCGCGCGTTCGTCGCGGTCGTCATAGAGCGGGTCGAGCCCCTTCGCCTGCAGCGCGGCGTAAAGGCTTTCGCAGGCGGCGTCGGTGGCGCTGTCGCCCTGTTTCAGGTTGACGATGCCGCAATGGAAGGGGGTCACGCCCTCCGGCCAGATGATGCCCTTCTCGTCGTGGTTCGCCTCGATCAGCGCGCCGATCAGGCGGCTCACGCCGATCCCGTGCGAGCCCATCTCGACCGGCACGCGGTTGCCGTCGGGGGTGGTGACCATCGCGCCCATCGGCTCCGAATATTTGGTGCCGAAGTAGAAGATCTGCCCGACCTCGATGCCGCGGCCGACGCAGCGGCGCTCCTCCGGGATCTCGTTGAAGAGCTTCTCGTCATGGGTTTCGTCGGTGCGCGCGTAGAGCGTGGTGAACTCCTTGCAGATCGCGGCGACCTCCTCGCGGTTGTCGAAATCGACCGCGCGATCACCGAGTTTCAGCTCGGGCACCTTGGCGTCGTAGAACACTTCGCTCTCGCCGGTCTTGGCGAGGACGAGGAATTCATGCGTGTTGTCGCCGCCGATCGGGCCGGAATCGGCGCGCATCGGGATCGCGGTGAGGCCCATGCGCTCATAGGTGCGCAGGTAGCTCACCATATGGCGGTTGTAGGCGTGCAGCGCGTCTTCCTTCGTCAGATCGAAGGAATAGCCGTCCTTCATCAGGAATTCGCGGCCGCGCATCACGCCAAAGCGCGGGCGGACCTCGTCGCGGAACTTCCACTGGATGTGGTAGAGCGTCAGCGGCAGCGACTTGTAGCTTTCCACATGGGCGCGGAAGATGTCGGTGATCATCTCCTCGTTCGTCGGCCCGTAGAGCATCTCGCGCTCGTGGCGGTCCTTGAAGCGCAGCATCTCCGGGCCATAGGCGTCGTAGCGCCCCGACTCGCGCCACAGATCCGCCGATTGCAGCGTCGGCATGAGCAGCGGGATATGCCCGGCGCGGATCTGCTCCTCGTGCACGATCTGCTCGAGACGGCGCAGCACCTTGAAGCCCATCGGCAGCCAGGAATAGATCCCCGCGGCCTGCTGCTTGATCATGCCGGCGCGCAGCATGTAGCGGTGCGAGACGATCTGCGCCTCGGCGGGGTTCTCTTTCAGGACGGGAAGGAAGTAGCGGGAAAGGCGCATGACGGACCTGCGGATGGGGTTTTTCGTTCGCCTTGGCCTAGAGGAAAAGGGGCTGCGCGGCAAGTGGGCGGGCGCTGTGGTGCGGGGAGCCCCCCCTTCCCCGCTGCCCCCGTCTTTGGCATCCTCGCCGCATCGCCCCGATTGGTTTTCGCATGTCTCCCGGTTTTTCCCTCCTTCTCCTTTTGCCCGCCGCCCTGATCCTGGCCCTGCTGCTGCGCCGCCGGCGCCGCGGCAAGGCGCCCGTAATCCTGATCGACGGCTCGAACGTCCTCTACTGGCGCGACAACGCGCCGAGCCTCGTGCCACTGCAGGAGCTCGTCGCCCGGTTGCGGCAGGAGGGGTTTTCCCCCGGCGTCGTCTTCGATGCGAATGTCGGCTACCGGCTCGAGGGGCGCTATCGCGACGACGCCGATCTGGCGCGCCGCCTCGGCCTGCCCGCCGAGAGGGTGCTCGTGGTGCCGAAGGGACAGCCTGCGGATCCGGTGATCCTTGCCGTCGCAAAGGAAAACGGCGCCCGGATCGTGACGAACGACCGCTATCGCGACTGGGCCGCGGCGCATCCGGAAGTGGCCGAGCCCGGGCGGCTGATCCGGGGCGGGTATCGCGACGGGCGCCTCTGGCTCGCGCTCGACCAGGCGCCCCGAGCCCCCCTAAAATCCCCGTAAGCAGCTGCTTACGCGCCCGCATGTCAGCGCCGCTGCAATCGACGGCGGCGCTGCACCGCGGCACATCGGCCCTCGTCGAACCGCCACTCACGGCGCCGACGCATCGAAACCAACCGATAGGACTTCTTCATGAAAACCTCGCTTCTCGCGGTGCTCGCCCTCACCCTCGCCCCGATCGCCGCCTCCGCCATGCCGATGGTCGGCGACGTCGTCGGCACCAACCCGAAGGACGCCACCGCCGCGCTCGCCGCGAAGGGCTTCACCGTCAAGGAATTCGAAGCCGAAGGCGGCAAGATCGAAGCGAAGGGCACCGATGAGGCCGGCAAGTATTTCGAGGTCTACATCGACCCGAAGACCGGCGCGGTGACCAAGGTCTCCGACAAGGACTGATCCCGGTGACACTCGAGACCGAGGGGGGCGTGATGCCCCCCACCCCCGCCTCCCCCGCGCTCTGGGATCCGCTCGTGCGCCTCACCCATTGGGGCGTCGCCATCGCGGTGATCGCGAACGGGCTGATCGACCGGCCCGGCAGCGTCACCCATGTCTGGGTCGGCTGGGTGCTGATGGCGCTTTTGCTCACCCGGCTGCTCTGGGGTCTCATTGGCCCCGCCGAGGCGCGGTTTTCCGCCTTCCGCCCCGATCCGGTCGGCGCGATCCGCCACATGGGCCACCTTGGCCGCGCGCTCACCGGCCGCGGCTCCGTGCCCGAGCACCGCTCGCACAACCCCGCCGGCGCGATGATGGTCTATGCGCTCTGGGCGCTCATCGCGATCACCTGCGCCACCGGGCTGATCATGACCAAGGGCGCGACGCCGATGCAGGTCGCCGCGGAAAAGGCCGCGGTCGCCTCGGGCGACTGGTCGACGCTTGCGGCGCAAAGCGATGCGGGCGATGATGGCGCCGAGGCCGAAGGCGACGGCAATATCGTGCAGGAGGTGCATGACGTGGCGGCGAATCTGATCCTGATCCTCGCGCTCGTCCATGTCGGCGGCGTGGTGCTGGAAAGCCGCGCGCTCGGGCGCAACCTCGTGCGTCCGATGCTCACCGGTGACCGGACGCGCCGCGGATCATGACGCCTCCAAGCTCCCCCGCGGGGCGGCGCGAAGCCGTCGCCCTTGCGGGCTTTCTGCTCGTCCAGGTGATCGCGGCGGTGTTCTTCGTCGGCGATGCGCTTTCCGATATCGTCAACGACCCGGGCGCCCCCGACACCCCGTTCGAGGCGGTGGTGGCGCTCGCGCTGCTGCTTGGCCTCGGCTTCGGCGCCTGGCGGCTGCGCCGCGTGCTCGAACGGATGCGCGCCACCGACCGCGCACTCGCCGCGGCGCAGGGCGCGCTCGGCTCAGTGATCGACACGCAATTCACCGCCTGGGGCCTGACGCCCGCCGAACGAGACGTCGCGCTTTTCGCGCTCAAGGGGCTCGACATCGCCGAGATCGCCGAGATCCGCGGCGCGGCACAGGGCACGGTGCGCGCCCAGCTCACCCGGATCTACGCCAAGGCCGGGGTCTCGGGGCGCGCGCAATTCGCCGCCTGGTTCGTCGAAGATCTGCTCGGCTGATCCGCCGCGCCCCCCGGTGCCCCGGCCGGCGCGCAACCCTGGCGTGAGCGGCGCACCGCCGATGCGCAGGCGCGATTTTGGCGGCGCACCGCCGAAACCGCGCCGCATCGTATCCGCCCCCTTGGCGCCGGCCGCCGCACGCCCCATGCTGCGGCCATGCAAAACGAACCGCGCGCCATGCCCCAGACCGACGAAACGCCCCCGCCCATCGGCTTCCTCACCCCCGAGGATTACGCGCAGATGCGCCACCAGCTGCGCGGCGTCACCGCGGTCGAGCTGCGCCAGATCGGCGGCACCCAGGCCACCGCCGCCGAGGTGCTGATCTGGCTCGAGGCGCAGGGCCTCGCCACCTCCTTCCGGCTGCTCGAACGGATGACGCCACCGCCCTCGCGCCGCATCGTCTTCCGCTACCGCGGCACGATCGCCGAGATCACCCTCGCCCCCGACGTCTACTGACCGATTTTTGCCGCATCGCAGCGCCCCGCGGCCCGCCGGATCTTGAAAAACCGCGCCGGAACCGCGATCTTGTCGGGAATGACGCAGGAGTGACCATGGCGCTGCCGGTGCGGCAACAGTTGATCTACTGGAGCATCGCCGCGGCGGTGCTTTCGCTGACATTGTGGAAACTCGGCGATGTGATCCTGCCCTTCATCGTGGGCGGCGCGATCGCCTATTTCCTCGATCCGCTCGCCGACCGGCTCGAACGGCTCGGGCTCAGCCGCGCCGCCGCCACCGCGACGATCGCCGCCGTCGCCACGCTTGCCTTCGTGGTGATCGGCCTCGCGGTGATCCCGATGCTGATCCGCCAGCTGAGCCAGCTCGTCGCCACCGCCCCCGATATCGCGGCGCGGCTGCAAAGCTTCCTCACCCATCAGTTCCCCTCGCTGATGGAGCCCGGCTCCGTCATCAACGAGACCCTCGCGAGCCTCGGCAACGCGGTGAAGGCGCGCGGCGGCGAGCTGGCCACGACGCTGCTTTCCTCGGCGATGGGCGTCGTGAATTTCGTCGTCTTCATCGTCGTGGTGCCGGTCGTCGCCTTCTACATGCTGCTCGACTGGGACCGGATGATCGCCCGCGTCGACGACTGGCTGCCGCGCGACCATGTCGACAGCATCCGCGAGATCGCCCGCGCGATCGACAAGGTGCTCTCGGGTTTCGTGCGCGGGCAGATCTCGGTCTGCCTGATTCTCGGCGCCTTCTACGCCGTCGCGCTGATGGCGGCGGGGCTGAATTTCGGCCTGCTCGCCGGGGCGATCGCGGGGGGGCTCACCTTCATCCCCTATGTCGGCGCGCTGATCGGCGGCACGCTGGCGATCGGGCTTGCGCTCTTCCAGTTCTGGGGCGACTGGTTTTCGATCGGACTCGTCGCCGCGATCTTCGCCGCGGGCCAGTTTCTCGAGGGCAATATCATCACGCCCCGTCTCGTCGGCTCCTCCGTCGGGCTGCATCCGCTCTGGCTGATCTTCGCGCTCTCCGCCTTCGGCACGCTCTTCGGCTTCGTCGGCATGCTGGTCGCCGTGCCGGTCGCCGCGATCATCGGCGTGCTCACCCGTTTCGCGCTCGAGCATTACATGCAGGGCCGGCTCTATCGCGGGCTGGAGGCCGATGCCGCCCCCGCCGAGGCCGCGCCGCCGCCCGAGACGCCCGAAGAAAGCGCCTGAGATGATCCGTCAGCTGATTTTCGATCTGCCCGTGCGCCAGGCCCGGGGGCGCGACGATTTCTTCGTCGCCCCGCCGAATGCGCTCGCGCTCGCGACGCTCGACGCGCCCGAAAGCTGGCCGCAGGGGCGGATGCTGCTAATCGGGCCCGAGGGCGCCGGCAAAAGCCATCTCGCCGCGATCTGGTCGGAGGCCCATGCCGCCCCGATCGTGCCCGCCGCCGCGCTGAGCGCCGATCTCGCCCCCACGCTGGTGCGCTCCGGCGCCGCGGTGATCGAGGATGCCCAGGCACTCGGCCAAAGACCCGAGGCGCAGGCCGCACTCTTCCATCTGCACAACCTGATGGGGGCCGAAGGGGGCCTTCTGCTGATCACCGCCGACCGGCCCGCGCGCGACTGGGGCCTCACCCTGCCCGACCTGCTCAGCCGGATGAGCGCGCTCGCCACCGCGCGCATCGCGCCGCCCGACGACGCGCTCCTTTCCGCGGTGCTGGTCAAGCTCTTTGCCGACCGCCAGATCCAGGTGCCCCCGGCGCTGATCGGCTGGCTCGTGCCGCGGATCGACCGCTCCTTCGCCTTCGCCCGCCGCCTCGTCGCCGCGCTCGACGCCCGCGCCCTTGCCGAGCGCCGCCCGGTCAGCCGCACGATGGCCGCCGAAGTTCTGGCCGAGGTGCTGGACAGTCGCGCCTGAGGCGCGCAAACTGTCACAGCGCCATTACAAATCCGATCCATAAGCGCTTCCATGACCCAGGCCGACTTTCTCAAAACCCCGTTCCCCGCCCCCGTCGAACTCCCCCCCGAGGAGATCAACGGCCCGCGCCGTGTCTTCAACCGCGAACTGAGCTGGCTCGCCTTCAACTGGCGCGTGCTGGAGGAGGCGGACAACCCCCGCGTGCCGCTGCTCGAGCGGGTGCGCTTCCTGTCGATCTCGGCCACCAATCTCGACGAATTCTACACCGTGCGCGTCGCCGGGCTGATGGAGCTCGTGCGCGAGGGCAATACCAACCCCTCCGACGACGGGCTTTCCCCGGCCGAGCAGCTGGTGCTGATCAACGCCGACGCGCGCCGCCTGATGGAGACGCAGCAGTCGACCTGGAACAAGCTGCGCCGCGAGATCGAGGCGGCGGGGATCCAGCTCGTCTCCCGCGCGAAGCTGACGCCCGAGGACGAGACCTTCCTCGCGCAGCACTTCATCGCCAATGTCTTCCCGGTGCTCTCGCCGCTCGCGATCGACCCGGCGCACCCCTTCCCCTTCATCCCGAACACCGGCTTCTGCCTCGCGCTGGAACTGGAACGCGAGGGGGACAAGCGCCGTCTGCAGGCGCTTTTGCCGATCCCGCAGCAGATCGACCGCTTCGTGCGGCTGCCGGGCGAAAGCCGCTTCCTGCCGCTCGAGGAACTGCTGCTGTTGCACCTCGGCTCGCTCTTCCCGGGCTATGCCGACACCGGCCATTGTGCCTTCCGCGTGCTGCGCGACAGCGATCTCGAGGTCGAGGACGAGGCCGAAGACCTCGTGCGCGAGTTCGAGACCGCGCTGAAACGCCGCCGCCGCGGTCAGGTGATCCGGCTCAAGATCACCGCGGGCGCGCCCGAGACGCTGCGCTCGCTGATCATGGACGAGCTCGGCGTGAACCCCGACGAGATGGTCGAGGTGAAGGGGCTCCTCGGCGTCGCCGACCTCAAGGAGCTGGTGCTTTCCTCCCGGCCCGACCTGCTCTGGCCGACCTTCGTCCCCCGCGTGCCCGAGCGCGTGCAGGATCACGACGGCGACATGTTCGCCGCGATCCGGCAGAAGGACATGCTGCTGCATCACCCCTACGAGACCTTCGACATGGTGATCCGCTTCCTCAATCAGGCGGCGGCGGACCCGAACGTGCTCGCGATCAAGCAGACGCTCTACCGCACCTCGAAGGACAGCCCGATCGTCGACGCGCTTTGCGAGGCGGCGGAGAACGGCAAATCGGTCACCGCGCTCGTCGAGCTCAAGGCGCGTTTCGACGAGGCCGCGAACATCCGCCAGTCGCGGCGGCTCGAACGCTCGGGCGCGCATGTCGTCTACGGCTTCATGCACCTGAAAACGCATGCGAAAATCTCGACGGTGGTGCGCCGCGAGGGCGACCGTCTGGTCACCTACACCCATTTCGGGACCGGCAACTACCACCCGATCACCGCGAAGATCTACACCGACCTCAGCCTTTTCACCTGCGATGCGGCGCTTGGGCGCGACGCGACGAAAGTGTTCAACTACCTCTCCGGCTACGTCCAGCCCGAGGGGCTGGAAAACCTCGCGATCTCGCCCATTTCGCTCAAGCCGCGACTGCTCGAGCTGATCGCGGCCGAGGCCGAGCATGCCAAGGCCGGCCGCCCGGCCGAGATCTGGGCGAAGATGAACTCGCTGATCGACCCCGAGGTGATCGACGCGCTCTATGCCGCCTCGAACGCCGGGGTGAAGATCTCGCTTGTCGTGCGCGGCATCTGCGGCGTGCGCCCGGGCATCCGGGGCCTGTCGGAGAACATCCGCGTCAAATCCATCGTCGGGCGCTTCCTCGAACACAGCCGCATCGTCTGCTTCGGCAATGGCCACGGCCTGCCCTCGAAGAAGGCGCGGGTGTTCCTCAGCTCCGCCGACTGGATGGGCCGCAACCTCAACCGCCGCGTGGAAACGCTGGTCGAGGCGAAGAACGACACGGTGAAGGCGCAGATCGTCAGCCAGATCATGGCCGCGAACATGGCCGACGAGGCGCAAAGCTGGGTGCTGCAACCCGATGGGCGCTTCATCCGCATCCTGCCCGATGACCGGTCCGACCTGTTCTCCTGCCACCGCTTCTTCATGGAGAACCCCTCGCTTTCGGGCCGCGGTTCCGCGGGGGCAAAGGACGTGCCGAAACTTGCGCACAGCATGGACTAGGGGATAGCTTGGGCGGGGCGGCGGGATGCGAATCCCGGCCTCCCCTCCCCGCGACCGCGCAGGACGACAGAATGATTGCAAAGACCGATGCCCCCCGACAGGCACAGCCCGCCGAGGATTGGGACGCTTTCGGCAAACCCCTGTTCGACGACCCTTCCGCCCGCGCGCTGAGCCGCGTCGGTGTGGTCGATGTCGGCTCGAACTCGGTGCGGATGGTGGTCTTCGACGGCGCCGCCCGCTCGCCGGCCTATTTCTACAATGAAAAGGTGATGGCCGGCCTCGGCCAGGGCCTCGCCGAGACCGGCCGGCTCAATCCGCGCGGGCGCGAACGCGCCTTCGCCGCGCTGCGCCGCTTTTCCGCGCTCGCCAAGGGGATGGACATCGGCCCGCTGACCTGCGTCGCCACCGCCGCGGTGCGCGATGCCGAGGACGGGCCCGAATTCCAGCACCTCGTCGAAAGCGAGACCGGGCTGCATCTGCATGTCATCGACGGGCGCGAGGAGGCGCGGCTTTCGGCGCAGGGCGTGCTTCTCGGCTGGCCCGAAGCCTCCGGGCTGATCTGCGACATCGGCGGCAACTCGATGGAGCTTGCGGTGATCGGCAAGGGCGTGGTCGGCCCGCGCGAGACCTCCGCCCTCGGCCCCTTCCGGTTGCAGCAGGTGAAGGGCGGGCGCAAGGAGCTGATGGCCCATATCCGCAACGAGATCGCCAAGCTCGCCGAGGTCGTCGGCCTCGGGCACGAGCGGCTCTACCTCGTCGGCGGCTCGTGGCGCGCAATCGCCCGGCTCGACATGGAGCGCCGCAACTACCCGCTCCTCGTGCTGCACGAATACCGGATGGAGCCCGAGGGGCTGCTGAAAACCCTCGACTGGATCGAAAAGGCCGACCTTTCCGCGCTGCGCGCGAAGACCGGCACCTCCGCCGCGCGGATGGATCTCGTGCCGCTCGCCGCGCTCGTGCTGCGCGAGCTGGTCGAAACCTTCCGCCCGCGCGAGATCGACACCTCCTCCTATGGCATCCGCGAGGGGCTGCTTTACGAGCAAATGCCCGAGCGGCTGCGCAAGCGCGACCCGCTGGTCGAGGCCTGCCGCTTCTCGGAAAAGGTGATGGCGCGGATGCCGGGTTTCGGCAAGAAGCTGCACAGTTTCATCGCCCCGCTCTTCGGCGAGGTGCCCCCGGCGCGCTACCGGCTGCACCGCGCGGCCTGCCTGCTTCACGACACCACCTGGCGCACCCATCCCGACTACCGCGCCGAGGCCTGTTTCGACAATGTCACCCGCGCGAACATGGCCGCGCTCGGCCATGAGGAGCGCGTCTTCGTCGGCCTCGCGCTGCTGCACCGCTACAAGAATTCGCGCGCCGGCTCGCGGTTCGAACCGCTCTTCTCGCTGCTCACCGAGGCGGAGATCCAGGAGGCCGAGATCCTCGGCAAGGCGATGCGCTTCGGCGCGATGTTCTCGATCCACGATCCGCAGGACACCGGCCAGCTCGCCTATGACGCCAAGAAAGGCGTGCTCGAACTGCGGCTGACGAAACGCGGCGCGGGGCTTTTCGGCGAGGTGGCGGAGGCGCGCCTCGGCTCGCTCGCCGCCTCGATGAAGGCCCGGCCCGAGATCATCCTGCCGCTCTGAGCCGCCTCAAAGGTCGATCGCCGATCCCTCGGGCGCGGCCTCGCCCGGCGCGGGTTTCGCGCGCTCGTCGGGGGCGGGCAGCGGCGGCGGCTTCGGCGCCCCGGGCTGGCGCCGGATCAGGATGTCGCCATTCGGCAGCCGCTCGGGCGCCTGATAATTCTTCACGTCATCGATCAGGTCGAAGATCTGGCCAAGCTTCGGGCCCAGCTCCTTCGCCGCCGAATTCAGCCCCTCCTGCATCTCGTCGAGCTGCGGACCGACCTCTTTCATCAGCCCACGCAGGAACAGCTCCGCCCCCCGCTCGACGAGCGAGCGCCCCGCCGCCATATCGTCGCGCGAGCCGGGTTCGGGCACTTCGGGCGCCTCCGTCCCGGGCGGTTGCAGCCGCTCGGGCGCCTGCTGCGCCGGGGCCAAGGCCACCCAGCCCGCAAGACCAAGCGCGACAAGGGCCGGAAGAAGGAAAAGGGACATCTTGCTCATGGCGCCAATATAGGGGCGTCAGAGCGAAATATCCACGCTGACCGGGAAATGATCCGAGGCCTGCAACAGCGCCTCGCGCAGCTCGGGCGTCTTGTAGCAGACCGGATCGTCGAACGGATGCCAGATCCGCCAGGCGGGGGCATCGGCGCAAAGATCGGGCGAAAGCATCACATAATCGAGCATCGCCGAGAAGAAATGCCCCCCGCCCCCGGCATCGGGCAGGTAGAACCGCGCCGAAGCCGGCTGCGCCGCGGTCGGGCGGTGATGCAGCCGGCTGTGCGGATCGCGCATCCGCCGCGCCGGCGGCTGCCCCTCACCCAGCACGATCTCGAGCCCCGAGCGCCCGAAGAGCGCCTCGTATTCGTCGAGCCCCGGCCCGTCGTTGAAATCGCCCAGCACGATCAGGCTGTCGCCGGCGTCGAGATGCCCCTCGATCCGCCGCCGGAGCCAGATACACTGCGCGAGCTGCTTGCGCCGGTTCTCGATCGCGATCCGCACCTCGGCGGCCGGATCGAACTCGCCATGCGGCGCCTTCGACTTGATATGCACCCCGATCAGCCGCAGCTTGCGCCCGTCGGGCAGGCTCAGCGCCACCTCGAGCGGCGGCTTCGAAAACACCACCGTGTCGAGGGTCGCGTCGATGTCGAGGTCGATCTTCAGGCTCTGGTCGAAGCGCGGCGCCGTCTCCGTCCCCTCCTGCGGGTCGAAAACCGCGCTGACCTTGTCGGGGTCGTAGAGCAGCGCGATCTCCTGCTGCGTGTCATTGGCAAAGCCGATCAGCGCGCGGCGCTGGCGCAGCCCGAATTTCTCGGCGAAGCTTTCGAGCATCGGCACCGTGTGGCGATGGCGGTTCTCGTCGGGCGCCTCGACGATCAGGAAGACATCGGCATCGACCGCGGTGAAGACGATGCCCAGCGCGCCCAACTGCTCGGCCCGCGTCACCTGGAAACGCGCCGACCATTCCGCATCCTCGAGGATCCGCCCGCGCCGGTCGAAAAGCGAGGTGAACCACTCGACGTTATAGGTGGCGATCCGCATGCGCCCCCTCCGACGCCGCAGAAATCTCCGCCCAGGCGCGGTTGAGCGCGACGACCCGCGCCTCGGCGAGCCGCACCGCCTCCTCCGGCAGACCGCGCGCGATCGCGCGGTCGGGATGCGCCTCGCGCACGAGGTTGCGCCAGCGCGCCTTCACCGCGGCCAGATCGGTGCCCGGATCGAGCTCGAGCACGGTCCAGGGATCGGGCTCCGCATCGGGCACGAAAGCCGCCCGGATCGCGCGAAAACAGCAGGCGTCGAGGCCGAAGATCCGCGCCACCTCCTGCAGGAAGGCATCCTCGTTCTCGTGGTAATCGCCATCGGCGAGCGCGATCGCGAAAAGCCCTTCGAGCAGGTCTTTCAGCACCGGGTTGCCCGGGCCGAACATCGCCGCGATCTTGCGCGCATAGGCGTCGAAGCCCGCGACATCGGTGCGCGCCATGTCGAAGACGCGCGCGGCATTCGCCTCCTCCCCCGGCGGGATCTGGAAGATGCGCCGGAAAGCCGCGACCTCGTCGCGCGTCACCTGCCCATCCGCCTTCGCCATCTTCGCGCCCAGCGCGATCACCGCGATGGTGAAGGCGACCGAGCGTTCGGGCGGCGCGCGCAGGTGGTCGAAGACGGCCGACAGCCCCTCGCCCCGCGCCAGCGCGGCGACGGCCTCGGAGATCCGGGCCCAGAGGGAAAGCGGTCGGTCCATGGCGGCAGTCTAGCGGGTCAGAGCAGCTTTTGCATCAGCACAAGGTCGATCCAGCGGCCGAATTTGCGCCCGGCCTCGGCGACGCGCCCGGCCTCGCGAAAGCCCGCCGCGGCGTGAAAGGCGAGCGCCGGCGCGTTCTCGGCCGAGATCCCGCCGACGAGCACATGCGCCCCGGCGGCGCGCGCATGTTCCACCGCCGCGCCGATCAGCGCCCGGCCAAGGCCGCGCCCGCGCGCCTCGGGCGCCAGGATGATCGTGTGCTCCATCGCATGGGCATAGCCCGCGCCCTTGCGAAACTGGTCATAGGTGACGAAGCCCAGAACCTCCCCCGCCTCCTCGGCGACGAGAAAGGCACGCCCCGCCGCCTGCCGCTCGGCGATCATCGCGGCCAGGCTCTCGGCGCTGTGCAGCGTGGGCGAGAAGGTGATCGTCGACTGCCCGATCACCGGGTTCCAGAAGGCGAGAATCGCGGGCACATCGGCCGCGGTGGCAGGGCGGATCGGCATCTGGGGCTCCGTTGGGCACGTCCATTCGCCGGGAGCCTGCTCCGGCTGTGTCCCTCCCGCAACGGCAAAAGCTGCAGCGCAGCATCCGCCGTCCGATTTTGCCTTGAAAATCGGGGGTTCATCCCCAATTTGCAAGGCAGCCATGATAAAAACAGGGAGATGATGGGCCGTGCTGCGCCGGATCGAGAAACTTTTTGAACATGAGGCCGCGGGCGGGATCGTCTTGATGATCGCCACTGCACTCGCCTTCCTCGTGGCGAATTCCGGCCTCTCGGGCCTTTACACCGAGATCCTGCACACGAAATTCTCGATCATGCTCGGCGAGGAAGGGCTGTCGAAGCCGCTGATTCTCTGGATCAACGACGGGCTGATGGCGGTGTTCTTCCTGCTCGTCGGGCTCGAGCTGAAGCGCGAGATCGTCGAGGGCCGGCTGAAGAAACCCGCCAATGTCGTGCTGCCCGGGATGGCGGCGCTCGGCGGGATGATCGCGCCCGCGCTGATCTTCCTCGCCTTCAACTGGTCGGACCCGACCCATGCCACCGGCTGGGCGATCCCGACCGCGACCGACATCGCCTTCGCGGTGGGCGTCGTCGCACTTCTCGGCAACCGGGTGCCGGCGGGGCTGAAGATCTTCCTGCTCACGCTTGCGATCCTCGACGACCTCGGCGCGATCCTCGTCATCGCGATCTTCTACACCGACCATCTGAAGCTCACCTATCTCGGCCTCGCGCTCATCCCGCTCGCGCTGATGCTGGTGCGCAACCTCACCGGCGCGCACCGGCTGGCGCCGACGCTGCTTCTGGGCACGGTGCTCTGGGTGCTGGTGCTGAAATCGGGCGTGCATGCGACGCTCGCGGGCGTCGTCACCGCCTTCTTCATCCCGCTGAAGGACCGCTACGGCAAGTCGCCCGCCCATGCGCTCGAACACGGGCTGCACCCTTACGTGATGTTCCTGATCGTGCCGATCTTCGCCTTCGCGAACGCCGGGGTGGACCTGAGCGGCATGGGGCTCGGCGATCTCTTCCAGCCGCTGCCGCTCGGCATCGCGCTCGGCCTCGTGCTCGGCAAGCAGCTCGGCGTCTTCGGCATGACCTTCGCGCTGGTGCGCTGGGGCCTCGCCCGGCTGCCCTCGGCGACGAGCTGGATGCAGCTCTACGGCATCGCCTGCCTCGCCGGCATCGGCTTCACCATGTCGCTCTTCATCGGCTCGCTGAACTTCGAGACCGACGCACAGATGAACGCCGTGCGCATCGGCGTGCTCGTCGGCTCGCTGATCTCGGCGCTGCTCGGCTATGCGATCCTGCGCCTCGCGCCCCGCGCTGCCGAGGCCGAGGCCGAAGACGAGGCCCCGGCGAAAGCCGCCTGATCGGCGCGAAAAGCCAAAGCAAAAAGAGGGGGGCGCTGCCCCCCTCTTTCCTTCGGAAATTCACCCCCCGGGATATTTCGGCACTTTGGAAGATCGGCCGTTTCCAAAGTGCCCAAATATCCCGGGGGGAGCGAAGCGGGGGGCAGCGCCCCCCTCCCCGGTTCTCAGGCGCGCTGCGCGCGCACGATGTCGAGGATCTCGCGCGCCGCGGCCGGAATGTTGGTGCCGGGCCCGAAGATCGCCTTCACGCCAGCCGCCTTGAGGAAATCGTAATCCTGCTGCGGGATCACGCCGCCACAGATCACGATGATATCCTCGGCGCCCTTCTCCTTCAGCGCCTCGATCAGCTTCGGCGCGAGGGTCTTGTGGCCCGCCGCCTGGCTCGAGATGCCGACGACATGGACGTCGTTGTCGATCGCGTCCTGCGCCGCCTCTTCCGGGGTCTGGAACAGCGGCCCGACGTCGACGTCAAAGCCGATATCGGCGAAGGCCGTCGCGATCACCTTGGCGCCGCGGTCATGGCCGTCCTGGCCCATCTTCACCACCAGCATGCGCGGGCGGCGGCCCTCTTCCTCGGCGAATTTCTCGACATCCGCCTGGATCTGGGCAAAGCCCGCATCGCCCTCATAGGCCGCGCCATAGACGCCGGCGAGGGTCTTCACCTCCGCGCGGTGACGGCCGAACACCTCTTCCATCGCCATCGAAATCTCCCCGACCGAGGCACGCGCCCGCGCCGCATCCACCGCGGCTTCGAGCAGGTTGCCGCCCTCCTTCGCGCGCCGGGTGATCTCGGCGAGCGCCGCCTGGCATTTCGCCTCGTCGCGGGTCGCGCGCATCTTTTCCAGCCGCGCAATCTGCGCCTCGCGCACCGCCATGTTGTCGATGTCGAGAATGTCGATCGGCTCTTCCTTCGCGAGACGATACTTGTTCACGCCGACGATCACTTCCTCGCCGCGGTCGATCATCGCCTGGCGCTTCGCCGCCGATTCCTCGATCTTGAGCTTGGGCATGCCCGAGGCCACAGCCTTGGTCATGCCGCCCATTTCCTCGACTTCCTCGATCAGCTTCCAGGCCTCGTCCACGAGCTGCGCGGTCAGGCTTTCGACGTAATAGCTGCCCGCGAGCGGATCGACGACATGGGTGACGCCGGTCTCTTCCTGCAGGATCAGCTGGGTGTTGCGCGCGATGCGGGCCGAGAATTCGGTCGGCAGCGCGATCGCCTCGTCGAGCGCATTGGTGTGCAGCGACTGCGTGCCGCCGAGCGCCGCGGCCATCGCCTCGTACGCCGTGCGCACCACGTTGTTATAGGGATCCTGCTCCTGCAAGCTCACGCCCGAGGTCTGGCAGTGGGTGCGCAGCATGGACGAGCCCGGCTTCTTCGGGTTGAACTCGGCCATCACGCGCGACCAGAGCAGTCGCGCCGCGCGCAGCTTCGCCACTTCCATGAAGAAGTTCATGCCGATCGCGAAGAAGAACGACAGACGCCCGGCGAAGGCATCGACATCCATCCCGCGCGCGAGCGCCGTGCGGACATATTCGCGCCCGTCGGCGATGGTGAAGGCCAGCTCCTGCACGAGGTTCGCGCCGGCTTCCTGCATGTGGTAGCCCGAGATCGAGATCGAGTTGAACTTCGGCATCTCGTTCGAGGTGTATTCGATGATGTCCGCGATGATCCGCATCGAGGGTTCGGGCGGATAGATATAGGTGTTGCGGACCATGAACTCCTTGAGGATGTCGTTCTGGATCGTGCCCGACAGCAGCTTGCGATCGACGCCCTGCTCCTCGCCCGTCACGATGAAGTTCGCGAGCACCGGAATGACCGCGCCGTTCATCGTCATCGAGACCGAGACCTTCTCGAGCGGGATGCCGTCGAACAGGATCTTCATGTCCTCGACCGAATCGATCGCGACGCCCGCCTTGCCGACGTCGCCGACGACGCGCGGGTGATCCGAGTCATAGCCGCGGTGGGTCGCCAGGTCGAAGGCCACCGAAACGCCCTGCTGACCGGCGGCCAGCGCCTTGCGATAAAAGGCGTTCGAGGCCTCGGCGGTGGAGAAGCCCGCATATTGCCGGATCGTCCAGGGACGGCCGGCATACATCGTGGCGCGCACGCCGCGGGTGAAGGGCGAGAAGCCCGGCAGCGTGCCCATATGCGGCAGCTCGGCGGTGTCCTCCTCGGTATAGAGGGGTTTCACCGCGATCCCTTCGAGCGTGTCCCAGGTCAGGCTGTCGAGCGGCCGATCCTTCAGCTCCTTCTGGGCAAGCTTGGCCCAGTCCTCTTTCTTGGTGGTCATGGACCCCTCCTTCTTCCTGTGCCGCCGGCCCCCGAAGGCGCCGCGTCGTTTCCGTCCAATGTCACACCCCGGCGCGGCATGGCCCGCCGGGCGTATCCTCTCCCGAAGCGGACCGCCAAAGCCCCTCCGGTGCAAGCAAAAACGGCGCTACCGCCCTGCCTGCCTCATGGCGCCGCCTGCCAGACCACCCCGGCGGGCAGCGTCGGCGCGAAATCCGCAAGTTCGGCGCGCAATTGCGCCACCCGCGCCGGGTCGGTCGCGTAGAAACTCACCACCTCGTCGCCGATCGCGGCGCGGTCGTCCCCGTTCACCAGCTGGCCGAGCAGCACCCAGTCCGGCCCCACCGCCGATTTCAGCCATTTGTCGTAAAGCATGGCGAGGCCGATGCCGTGGCGCGCGACAAGCGGAGCGGCCCAGCCCGCGGGCGTCGCGGGATCGGCGCGCAGCGCCAGCACCTCGGGCGAAGCGAGGCCGTAAAGATCGAGCACGTAATTCGGGTTCTGCCAGGCGACCCAGCCAAGGTCGTTCACCGCCACCGGCCCCTTCCAGTAGTCCTTGGCAAAGCGCGCCATCTGCGCCTGCTGCAGATGCACCGCCCGCGGGTTCCACAGGTAATGCACGAGCATCTTCGGCCAGTAGACGGCGCCGCAGATCAGCAGCGCCGCGACCAGCGCCGCGCGCGCGCCAGGGCCCGTGCCCGCGAGCGCGATCACCAGCGCAAGCGCCTGCGACGCGAGAACGTAGATCTCGTAACGGTGCATCCAGCCGATCTGCCCGCCGATCAGATGCGCGAGCCCCGCGAGCCCCGCGACCACGAGCAGCGCCCCGCGCCGGTCGCGCAGCCCCGGCACGAAGGCCGGCAGCGCGAGGCAGAGCACCGTCGCCGCCGCGAGCAGCATCCCCGCGGGCTCGGTCAGATTGATCGCGATGCGAAAGATCACCTGGTCGATCCCGCTCAGCCCCGGGCCGAGCAGCCCGGCCTTGGCCAGAACCGAGCCGGGCAGCATCGCAAGCCCCAGCCCATGCAGGAAAGCCATGAACCCCGCCACCGGCGCGAGCGTCGCAAGCCCGAGCGCGATCCCCGCGCCGGGGCGGCCGCGAAGCACGATCACCGCGCAGGCAAGGCCCGAAAGCGCCAGCCCCTCGAGCCGGATCAGCGGGGCGAAAAACGTGCCAAGAAGCAGCAGCGCCCCGATCCGCCGCTCGCTCAGGAAGATCCAGAGCCCGAAAGTGGTGGCCAGCGCCGCCGCGACGTGCAGGCTGTTCTCCATCCCGGTGAACCCGATCCCGGCAAGGTTCAGCGTGACCGGGCCCAGCACCGCGAAAAGCGCCGTCGCCCCCGGCCCGATCGCCGCCCGCGCCACCCCCGCGCCCCAGAGCGCACCCGAGGCGGCGACGCCGAGGACATTCCAGACAAGCGGCATCCAGAATTGCAGCTTCGCCCCGAAGAGCGGCAGGAGCAGCAGCGGATAAAGGATCGAGGAGGCGGCCGAGGCCGGCTCCCCCGGATTGATGCCATAGCCCCCCTCGAGGATGGACTCGGCCATCGCGAGGTGGATGTAGACATCGTCCAGCGGATAGTCGAAGACGCCGCCCGCATGACGCAGAGCGGCGATCTCGAGCCCCGCCAGAACCAGCACCGCGACGGCGGCGGCAAGGGCGGCCCAGGCCGCCCCCCCGTCCCGCCGAAGCGATGCCGTGGATGACATCATTCGAACTCCATGATGATGTCGTCGACCTTGAGCGAGGCGCCCGGCGCGCAGTTGATCTTCTTCACCACGCCCTTGCGTTCGGCCTTGAGGATGTTCTCCATCTTCATCGCCTCGACGGTCGCCAGCGCCTGACCTTCCTGCACCTCGTCGCCCTCTACGACCGAGATCTTCACGATCAGGCCGGGCATCGGGCAGAGCAGGTATTTCGAGGTATCCGGCGGCAGCTTCTCGGGCATGAGCAGCGCGAGTTCGTGGGCGCGCGGGGTGCGCACATGCACCTTGAGATCCGCGCCGCGGGTGCGGATGCGGAAGCCCATCGGGATGCGGTCGACCTTGAGCACCAGCGGCTGGCTCTCGATCAGAAGCTGGGCGAGCGAATTGCCCGGGGTCCAGTCGCTTTCCACGCGCAGATGCGTGCCGTCCTCGAACTTCACGGTCGAGCCGGTCTTGTCCGCCTGGATCGTCAGCGGATAGGCCTGCCCGCCGACCGAAACCACCCACTGCTCGCCGACATGGCGCTCATGGTTGCCCAGCCGGCCCGAGATCCGCGCGCGGCGGATTTCCACGACGCGGTTCATCGCCGCCGTCGCCGCCGCCACCCGCTTCAGCGTGGCGTCGTCGAGCGTCACGCCGTGGAAGCCCTCGGGATATTCCTCGGCGATGAAGGCGGTGGTGATGTCGCCCTTGACGAAGCGCGGATGGTCCATCACCGCCGCACAGAACGGCAGGTTGTGACCGATGCCCTCGACCTCGAACGTGTCGAGCGCGAGCCGCATCTCCTCGATCGCGTCGGCGCGGGTCATGCCCCAGGTGCAGAGCTTGGCGATCATCGGGTCGTAATACATCGAGATCTCGCCGCCCTCGAACACGCCGGTATCGTTGCGCACGATGCCGCCGCGGACCGAATGGCCCTCTTTCGGCGGGTTGTAGCGGGTCAGACGACCGATCGAGGGCAGGAAGTTGCGATAGGGATCCTCGGCGTAAAGCCGGCTTTCCATCGCCCAGCCGTTGATCTTGATGTCCTTCTGTTCGAAGGGCAGCTTCTCGCCATTCGCGACGCGGATCATCTGCTCGACGAGGTCGACGCCGGTGATCAGCTCGGTGACCGGATGTTCCACCTGCAGGCGGGTGTTCATCTCGAGGAAGTAGAAGTTGCGGTTGCCGTCGACGATGAACTCGACGGTGCCGGCCGAGGTATAGCCCACCGCCTTCGCCAGCGCGCAGGCCTGCTCGCCCATCGCCTTGCGGGTCTTCTCGTCGAGGAAGGGCGAGGGCGCCTCTTCGATGACCTTCTGGTTGCGGCGCTGGATCGAGCATTCGCGCTCGTTCAGGTAGACGCAGTTGCCGTGGCTGTCGGCGAGCACCTGGATCTCGATGTGGCGCGGCTGCGTCACGAATTTCTCGATGAAGATGCGGTCGTCACCAAACGAGTTCTTCGCCTCGTTGCGCGAGCTTTCGAACCCCTCGCGCGCCTCGGCCGCGTTCCAGGCGATGCGCATGCCCTTGCCGCCGCCGCCGGCGGAGGCCTTGATCATCACCGGATAACCGATCTCGTCGGAGATTTTCACCGCTTCGTCGGCATCCTCGATCAGCCCCATATAGCCCGGAACCGTGCTCACGCCCGCTTCCTGCGCCAGTTTCTTCGAGGTGATCTTGTCGCCCATCGCCTCGATCGCACCCGACGGGGGCCCGATGAAGACGACGCCTTCGGCCTCGAGCGCCGCGGCGAAATCCATCCGCTCGGAAAGGAAGCCATAGCCCGGATGCACCGCCTCGGCGCCGGTCTGACGGATCGCGTCCATGATCTTGTCGATCACGATATAGGACTGGTTCGCCGGCGGCGGGCCGATATGCACCTTCTCGTCGGCCATGCGCACATGCAGCGCATGCGCGTCGGCGTCGGAATAGACGGCCACCGTCTTGATCCCCATCTTGCGAGCCGTCTTGATGACCCGGCAGGCGATCTCGCCACGGTTTGCGATCAGGATTTTCTTGAACATGTCAGACCCTTCCCTCCGGGCGCAGCCGATACGCCTGCCCCGCTCTTCGATTTGCAGTGATGACGGATGTGAAAATGCCGCCCGGGCCGGGGGCCCGAACGGCATCAGCTTGCACCTGCGCCCGCGCGGCGCGCAGGCTCAGGGTATTCAGGGCATGGCGCTCAGCGGCACACGCCGGCGTCGTCGCACAGCGCGCCACCGGCGGCACCGATCGCGGCACCGGCCATGACGTTGTTGTCGGTCGCATCGGCGATCGCGGCACCGGCCGCAGCACCGACGAGGGCGCGCTGGCCGTCGGTTTCCATGCAGCCGGCCAGGGCCGAAGCGGCGAGAAGAGCGAGGATGATCGGGGTCTTGCGCATGTGGAACTGCCTCCAAGGGGGGTTATGATTGCCCCCGAGTCTAGGCATTCCGCGGCGGAATTCCATCCCTCGCGCAGCGCAATCGCGTGACGCCGGGCGGCATCGGCAAAGCCCCGCCGATCGGCCTGCGCGCGACGCGACGCCGCAGCGCGCGGCGAAAGGTGCGGCCCGGCGCAAAGACCGGACCGCGAGTTCAGGTTAGGGGTAGGGATATGAACACCGGCGGCAGGAAAGGCACCCTGCCGTGGCGCCCCCGCATGCTGCGCGCCCCGCGCGGCTTTGGCAAAGCCGATCTGCGCGCGGTTGCAACGCTCGGCGGCAAGTCGCCCATGACGCGAGAGGCCCGGCGAAATCATGCCCAATCCTCCTCCTCGTCGTCCTCGTCCGCGTCCCAGTCGAAAGCGTCGGGATCGGCGAAGACCTCGGGGAAGCTCGCCTGCGCGCGCTTGAGGTCGATCTGCAAAAGCTGGCCGTAGGAGGCCGGGTCGAAGGGTTCCTCGGCGGCGACCACCTCGCGCCCGATCAGCCAGCTGAGGCGCCCGGCGTCGAGATTGCCGCGCTCGAAAGGTTCCTCGCCGAACTGCGCCCAAAGCGCGGCCATGAAGCCCGCGTCGGCGCGCCGGTCGGCGGCGGCCCGATCCTTGAACCGCTCGCGGCGGATGATCTTCGTCGGCCCCTGCTTGTTCGCGCGACGGATCGTGAACTGGAAATCGGTGCCGGGAAGGCGGCTTGGAAAACCGCGATGTTTCAGCATGTTGCGCCCTCCGCATGACGGCGGACGCAGGCGGGAACGGGGTCGAGACCCCGCCCCCGAGCGGTCAGGCCGTCAAGGCTTACTTGTATTTGCCGGTATAGGTCGGCTCGGTGGTGACGGGCGCCGCCGGTTCGGTCTTCGGCGCGCAGGCGGCGACGAAGGCGAGAAGCGCAACGGCGAGCAGAGCTTTCTTCGACATGGGATACTCCTGTCCGGACCGGCGGTTGGCAGCTGTTCGCAGTCCCCGGCCCTTCGATCACTGGGGCCGGACGATTCCGGCCAATTGTGACAATATCGCGCCCGCCCGCACCGCGCGAGAGGGCCGCGCGCAGAGCAAGGCCGCGCTGTGGCGCCGCCGCATCAGCGCGCGCCCCCCGCATCCCCCCGATCCGCGCCCGCAGGCCCATCAGAACATCTCCCAGACACAGGCCCCGTCCGCGATGGAATAGGCCTGAAAGAATTGCACCGCCTCCTCGTCCGTCTCCCCGAAGGGCACGACGCGGTCGGAGAGGCTGATCACCACCTGCGCCGGCTGCGGCCCCAGATTGGAGATCCGCGGCAGCGCGAAGCCGTTGCACAGCGCGTCCATGTCGACCGAGGCCATCTCCGGATCGAGCGGTTGCCGCCCGCCGATCGCCGGCGCGAGGAAGCGAAAGCGGAGCGTCAGCCCCTCCGGCCCCTGCGTATCGGTGATCGTGTCGATCCAGTGGACCTCCAGTCCCGAGGGCACCGCGATCGCGGGGCCCCCGCCGTCCTGGGCAAGCGCGGGCCGGGCCAGGCACAGAACGCCCAGCGCAGCGGCGATGCCGCCACGCCAGCGCCTTCCCCGCTGTCCGGCCCCGCGCCCCATTCCGCGCCCCTCAGAGCGGAATGTTGTCGTGTTTCTTGTAGGGGTTGGTCATCTTCTTGCCGCGCAGCGAGGCAAAGGCGCGCGCGATCCGGCGCCGGGTGCCATGCGGCTGGATCACCTCGTCGATGAAGCCGCGTTCCGCCGCGACGAAGGGATTGGCGAAGCGATCTTCGTAATCCTTCGTGCGCGCCGCGATCTTCTCGGCATCGCCCAGCTCGCTGCGATAGAGGATCTCGACCGCGCCCTTCGCGCCCATCACCGCGATTTCCGCGGTGGGCCAGGCATAGTTGAAATCGCCGCGCAGGTGCTTCGAGGCCATCACGTCATAGGCGCCGCCATAGGCCTTGCGGGTGATCAGCGTAACCTTCGGCACGGTCGCCTCGCCATAGGCGAACAAGAGCTTCGCGCCATGCTTGATGACGCCGCCGTATTCCTGGCTCGTGCCGGGCAGGAAGCCGGGCACGTCGACCAGCGTCAGCAGCGGGATCTCGAACGCATCGCAGAAGCGCACGAAACGCGCCGCCTTGCGCGAGCTGTCGATGTCGAGGCAGCCGGCCAGAACCATCGGCTGGTTCGCGACGACGCCGACGGTCTGCCCCTCGAGGCGGATGAAGCCGATGATGATATTGCCCGCGAAATCCTTCTGGATCTCATAGAAGCTGCCCTCATCGGAGATTTTGAGGATCAGCTCCTTCATGTCGTAGGGCTGGTTCGGGTTCGACGGAATGAGCGTGTCGAGGCTCTCTTCCATCCGGTTCACGTCGTCGAAGAAGGGCCGCACCGGCGGTTTCTCACCCGCGCGCAGCGGCAGATAGTCGATCAGCCGGCGGGTCTCGTAGATCGCCTCGACGTCATTCTCGAAGGCGAGATCGGCGACCGAGCTCTTGCGGGTGTGGGTGGTGGCGCCGCCCAGCTCCTCGGCGGTGACGATCTCGTTCGTGACCGTCTTCACCACGTCGGGGCCGGTGACGAACATGTAGGAAGTGTCCTTCACCATGAAGATGAAGTCGGTCATCGCGGGCGAGTAAACCGCGCCGCCGGCGCAGGGGCCCATGATGAGCGAGATCTGCGGCACCACGCCCGAGGCCATGATGTTGCGCTGGAACACGTCGGCATAGCCGGCGAGCGAGGCGACACCCTCCTGGATGCGCGCGCCGCCCGAGTCGTTCATGCCGATCACCGGGGCGCCGTTCTGCACGGCCATGTCCATGATCTTGCAGATCTTCTCGGCGTGGGTCTCGGAGAGCGAACCGCCGAAGACGGTGAAGTCCTGCGAGAAGACATAGACCATGCGGCCGTTCACCGTGCCCCAGCCGGTGACCACGCCGTCGCCCGGAATATGCTCGGCTTCCATGCCGAACTCGGTGCAGCGGTGCGCCTTGAACATGTCGAATTCTTCGAACGACCCCTCGTCGAGCAGGAGTTCGATGCGTTCGCGCGCGGTCAGCTTGCCCTTCTTGTGCTGGCTGTCGATCCGGCGCTGGCCACCGCCCAGACGCGCGTTCGCGCGACGTTCATCAAGCTCGAGCAGAATGTCTCTCATGGGGTCCCCTCCGACGTTTGGCGCACCCTACACATGCGCAAGATTGTTACAAAGCGGATTCGAGTAAATTTGCAAAAACTTGGCAGGGGCCAAGGTGCAATTTGCAAATACTCGCCGAGTCTCTCCGATCCGCCCGCCTGACCACAGGTCTTAGCACCACGGAATCGCAAGGAAAACCGCGCTTTTTCACAGATTTTCGGCGCGGCGCCGCAGCAATCCCGCGCGAGCGCCCGCGCGCGCGTATCCTCTCTGGCGGGGCCGCCCGCGCCGCGCTAGAGCAGGGCAAACACCGGGGGAAACGCCATGCCCGCCCTGCCCGCACCGCTCGTCACGATTCTGTTGCTCACCGGTTCGAACGTCTTCATGACCTTCGCCTGGTATGGCCATCTGCGCTTCCGCTCCGCGCCGATGCTCGCCGCGATTCTGATCTCCTGGGGCATCGCCTTCTTCGAATACCTGCTGCAGGTGCCGGCGAACCGGATCGGCTATGGCACGCTTTCGGCCGCGCAGCTGAAGACGATCCAGGAGGTGATCTCGCTCACCGTCTTCGTGATCTTCAACGCGCTCTGGCTCGGCGAGCCCGTCACCTGGCGCACCGTCGCGGGTTTCGCGCTGATCGTGGGCGGGGTCGCGCTGATCTTCACCGGCCGCGGCTGAGCGGATTTGACGGACGGGCTTTGCAAAGCTATCACTCGCTTTGCAAAGCGGGAGGGTCCGATGGCGACGCAGAAACTTTACGCCGGCGTCAAGCTGCGCGAGACGCGCGCGCGCCTGGGCCTCACGCAGAAGGCCTTCGCCGATCGGCTCGGCGTTTCGCTGCCCTATCTGAACCAGATGGAGAACAACCACCGCCCGGTCTCCGCCGCGGTGGTGCTGGCGCTCGCGGGCGAATTCGGCCTCGACGTGACCGAGCTTTCGGCGGGCGATGCCGAGCGGCTGGTGAGCGACATGCGCGAGGCGCTTGCCGATCCGGTCTTTGCCGACGGCGCGCCGCCGCTCGCCGATCTGCGGCTCGCCGCCTCGAACGCCCCCGCCCTCGCGCGCTCCTTCCTCGAACTGCACCGCGCCTATCGCCAGGTGCATGAACGCCTCGCCTCGCTCGACGAGGCGCTTGGCCGCGAGGGCGCGCAGACGGTGGTTTCGCCCTGGGAAGAGGTGCGCGACTTCTTTCACTATTGCGACAATTACATCGACGCGGTCGATCGCGCCGCCGAACGGTTTTCCTGCCCGCAGGGCAAGCGCTTGAACCCCGTCGCCCTGGCTGTCGAGGCGCTGCAGGCGCGCGGGGTGGAAGTGCAGTTTTCGAACATTTCGAGCCTGCGCGAGCGTCATGGCGAACGGCTCGAGATCTCCTCCCATGCGGCACGCCCGACGCAGGCCTTCCAGCTCCTGCATCAGGTCGCGCTGGTGACCCAGAACGATCTGCTCGAGGCGACGCTCGACCTCGCGCGCTTCCAGTCCGAGACCTCGCGCGCGATCGCGAAGATCGGGCTCGCGAATTACTTCGCGGGCGCCGCACTCCTGCCCTATCGCGCCTTTCTCGAGGCCGCGCAGGAGACGCGCCACGATCTCGAACGCCTCGCCGACGCTTTCGGCGCCTCGATCGAACAGGTCGCGCACCGGCTGTCCACCCTGCAACGGCCGGGCGCGAAGGGCATCCCCTTCTTCTTCGTGCGCGTCGATCAGGCCGGCACGATCACCAAGCGCCATTCCGCGACGCGGCTGCAATTCGCCCGGTTCGGCGGCGCCTGCCCGCTCTGGAACGTGCACCAGGCCTTTGAAACACCAACGAAATTCCTGCGCCAGCTGGCCGAGACGCCGGACGGGGTGCGCTATCTCTGCATTGCGCGCGACGTCTCGAAATCGGGCGGCAGCTTCACCGCCCCGGTGCGGCGCTACGCGATCAACCTCGGCTGCGAGATCAGCCACGCCCGCGGCCTCGTCTATGCCGACGACATGGAGCTGTCGAACCCCCGCGCCTATCAGCCGATCGGCATCTCCTGCCGGATCTGCGAGCGCAAGGAGTGCCACCAGCGGTCCGTGCCGCCGCTCGAGCGCCGCCTCACCGTCGACCCGAACCGCCGCGGGCTGCTGCCCTATGACATCGCCTGACCGAAAAGCCCCGGAAAATCCGGGGCTTGTCAGGTCTTCTTCAAAGGTGCGGTGGCTCAGTCAGCCGGGACGGCGTGCATCAGGCGCGCAATCTCGTCCTTGATCGCCATGCGCTGCTTGCGCAGCGCGACCTCGGCCAGTTCCTCCATCGGCTCGACATTGGTCTCCGCCAGATGAACCCGGTCGTTCACCCTGTCATATTCCTCCATCAGTTCGGCGAAACGCGGGTTCGAGAGTTTCAGTGCATGCATCCGGTCGATGTCATGCGGGAAATCTTCCTGAAGCGTGTGCGGGTTGTTCGACATCCGGCCTCCTCGTTCCGTTCCTCGACTCAAAGCCTACGCCCGCTTTCCCGCACCCGACCTTGACCCGTGTCAAATCACGCCTCAGGTTTCGGCGCCGCCCCCACCGCTGCCGAAATCTTCGCCAGTTCCGCCTCCATCGCGCCGAACCGCCCCTCGATCGCGACCATCCGCAGCTCGTCGATCTTCTCGTGCAGCCGCATGATCTCGAGCTCGGCCTTGAGGTTCACCTCATAGTCATGCGCCGCGGCGACACGGTCCTTCTCCGCCTGCCGGTTCTGGCTCATCATGATGACGGGCGCCTGCACCGCCGCCACCATCGAGAGAATAAGATTCAGGAAAACAAAGGGATAGGGATCGACCGCGCGGGTCATCACCAGCGTGTTCAGCACCACCCAGAAGATCTGGATGCCGAAGAACAGGAAGATGAAGGTCCAGGATCCGCCAAAGCTCGCGACCCGATCGGCGACGCGCGCGCCCAGATCGGGCCGCTCGACGCTCAGATCGCGCGAGATCGTCGCCTTTTCTGCGACGCGCTTGAGCACGCGGCGGTCGCGTTCGCTCAATTCGTCGAAATTCTTGCGCAAAAGCCGTTCCGACAGGCTGCGCAGCTTGTTTTCCATGGGGTTCTCCGTCAGGCGCTCGGGCGACCGGCCCATGCTGCGCTGCCGCGGCGCGCTTGTCCATCGGGGCGCGGAGGGAACGGCGCGTCAGCCGCCCGCCTTGCGCCAACCCGCCGCGCGCGCCTCTTCCTCGGTGCAGAACCAGCGCTCGCCCTTCACCTCGTTGATCCGGGTCGCCGCATAGCCGCGCCCGGAGGGCAGGTGATAAAGCCGCCCGCGCGACGAAATATTTCCTTTGATCAAGCACTTGCCAGGGGGAGGCGTATCGACATGCGCCGCCGCGCGCACCTTTTCCGGGGCCTCGGCGCGCCCCGCCCAGATCCCGCGCCGCGCCGCCTGCGCCGCCGCCTCCGGCCCGACATAGGCCAGCGAATATTTGCGATAGGCAAAGGCCATGCCGCGCGCGACCATCTCCGCGCCAAGATCGGTGCCCCCGACCCGGCAGGTCGCGACCAGCCGGCCATAGCGGTCGCGCTCATCGCCCTCGCAGCGCACCTCGGCACGACCGATCAGCGCCTTCAGCTCCGCCGTCGCGCGCGCGCCACAGGCCCAGCCGCGGCCGGCCGGATCGTCGCAGATCTGCTTCGCCTCCGGCGCATCAATCCCTGAAAGGCGTATCTTCGCGCCCGCAATCGCCAGCGTATCGCCATCGACCACACGCGCGCGCCCCTGCACCACATCCGCCGATGCCGGCAGCGCCAGCACCAGACTCAGAAGAATCCACCTCACCATGCGCCAGATATAGCGGAACAGAAGCGGAACGCAACCGGATCCGGCGGGGATGTTTAACGCTGCGCCTCGCGCCAGTTCGGGTTGATCCAGGGCTCCGCATTCTCCGACGGCAGCCGCCGGCCAAGGATGTGATCGGCCATTTTCTCGCCGGTCATGATCGAGGGCGCGTTGAGGTTGCCGTTCGTCACCCGCGGGAAGATCGAGCTGTCGGCGACGCGCAGCCCCTCGACGCCGATCACCCGCCCCTCGGGGTCGACCACCGCCATAGGGTCGTCCGCCCGCCCCATCCGCGCGGTGCCGCAGGGGTGATAGGCGCTCTCGGCGTGGTCGCGGATGAAGGCGTCGATCTCCGCATCCGACTGCACCGCGGCACCCGGCTGGATCTCGTGTTTCACATGGGCCGCGATCGGTGCCTGGGCAAAGATCTCGCGCGTGAGCCGCACCACCTTGCGGAAATCGCTCCAGTCGTCGGGATGGCTCATGTAATTGAAGCGGATCACCGGGTTCGCGCGCGGATCGGGCGAGCGCAGCGTAACCGAACCGCGCGATTTCGCGCGCATCGGCCCGGTATGCACCTGGAAGCCGTGCCCCTCCGCCGCGGCCTTGCCGTCGTAGCGCACCGCGATCGGCAGGAAGTGATACTGGATGTCCGGGTATTGCACGCCCTTGTCCGATCGGATGAAGCCGCAGGCCTCGAACTGGTTCGAGGCGCCAAGCCCCTTCTTCGTGAAAAGCCACTGCGCGCCGACCAGCGCCTTGCCCCAGAGATTCCAGTATTTGTAAAGCGTGACAGGCTCTTGCGCGGCGAACTGCATGTAGATTTCGAGGTGATCTTGCAGGTTCGCGCCCACCCCGGGCCGGTCCGCCAGCACCTCGACGCCCATCTCGCGCAGATGCGCGGCGGGGCCGATACCCGACAGCATCAGGAGCTTCGGCGTGTTGAGCGAGCTCGCCGCAAGCACCACCTCGGCGCGCGCGCGCAGTACCTCGACCTTGCCGCCGCGCTCGTATTCGACGCCCACCGCGCGCCCCTGCTCGAACACCACCCGCCGCGCGAGGCCGCGAATGATTTCGAGGTTGCCTCCCTTCAACGCCGGGCGCAGATAGGCATTCGCCGCCGACCAGCGCCGCCCCTTCCAGATCGTCGCCTCCATCGGGCCGAAGCCCTCCTGCTGGCGCCCGTTGTAATCGCGCGTCACCGGATAGCCAGCCGCCGCCCCCGCTTCGATGAAATGTTCGAAAAGGACATTTTTGCGCGGCCCACGGGTGATGTGCAAAGGCCCGGAATGGCCACGCCAGTCGGGATCGCCGCCATCGTCATGGCCGTGCCAGTTCTCCATCCGCTTGAAATAGGGCAGCACGTCGGCATAGGACCAACCCGTTGCGCCCTGCTCCGCCCAATGGTCGAAATCGCAAGCGTGACCACGGACATAGACCATGCCGTTGATGCTCGACGAGCCACCGATCACCTTGCCGCGCGGCGTCACCAGCACGCGATTGCCCAGATGCGGCTCCGGTTCGGTCTTCAGACCCCAGTCGTAAAGCCCCATGTTCATCGGATAGGAGAGCGCCGCGGGCATCTGGATGAACGGACCCGCATCCGAGCCGCCATGTTCGATAATGATTACCTTGCGCCCCGCCTCCGCAAGCCGGTAGGCCAGCGCCGAGCCGCCCGATCCGGCCCCGACAATCACATAATCCGCTTCCATCGCCGCGTCCTCTGGCCTGCTGGCCTTCTTCTTGGTCCAAATACTCCGGGGGGCCCGTCAGGGCGGGGGCAGCGCCCCCTCCTCAATAGGGGCTCTCGACCGGACCGGTGCCGACATAGACCGCCTTCACCTGGGTATAATGCTCGACCGCCGCCTTCGAATTCTCGCGCCCGAGGCCCGAGGCCTTCACCGCACCGAAGGGCATTTCCACCGGGGTCAGGTTATAGGCGTTGATCCAGGTGGTGCCGGCCTGCAGCCGCGCCACCATCCGGTGCCCGCGCGCGAGATCACCGGTGAACACCCCCGCCGCAAGGCCGAACTGCGTGCCATTCGCCCGCGCGATCACCTCTTCCTCGGTGTCGAAATCGAGCACCGCCATCACCGGGCCAAAGATCTCCTCGCGCGCGATGGTCATCGTGTCGGTCACATCGGCGAAAACCGTCGGCTGCACGAAAAGCGGCCCCTCGTTGCCGGCCGACCCGCCGCAGACGAGGGTCGCGCCCTCTTCCTTGCCCTTCGCGATATAGCCAAGCACCTTTTCGTGCTGCGCGGCCGAGATCAGCGGGCCGAACTGCGTCGCCTCCTCCATCGGATCGCCCGCGACGATCTTCGCCGTGCGCGCCGCCAGCCGCTCGAGGAACCGCGCCTTGATGCCCTTTTGCACGAAGACCCGCGTCCCGTTCGAGCAGATCTGCCCCGAGGAATAGAAATTGCCGAGCATCGCCGCGCCCACCGCGCTCTCGACATCGGCGTCGTCGAAGACGATCAGCGGCGACTTGCCGCCAAGCTCCATCGTGACATGCTTCATCCCCGCCGCGGCCGCCGCATAGACCTTCGCCCCGGTCGGCACCGAACCGGTAAGCGAGACCTTGGCGATTCGCGGATCGGTCGCCAGCGCCGCGCCCACCGCGCCAAAGCCCTGCACCACGTTGAAGATCCCCGCCGGCATCCCCGCCTCGATGAAAATCGCGGCAAGTTGCAGCGCCCCAAGCGGCGTCATCTCCGAGGGCTTGAACACCATCGCATTGCCGGTCGAGAGCGCCGGCGCCGCCTTCCAGCAGGCGATCTGGCTCGGGTAATTCCAGGCGCCGATCCCCGCGCAAACCCCCAGCGGCTCGCGGATCGTATAGGCGAAATCGCCGCCGAGCGGCATCGTCTCGCCGGTGAGCGTGGGCGCGAGCCCCGCGAAATATTCGAGCGCATCGGCGCCCGAGGGCCAGTCGGCGACCCGCGTCTCCTGGATCGGCTTGCCGGTGTCGAGGGTTTCGAGCCGGGCCAGTTCCTCGCCCCGCGCGCGGATGATTTCCGCGGCCTTCATCAGCACCCGCGCGCGCTCCACCGGGCGGCGCGCCGCCCAGTCGGCCTGCGCCGCAACCGCGCCCGAGAGCGCCGCCTCGAGCACCGCGGGCGTCGCCGCATGGAGCCGCGCGATCACCTCGCCCGTGCCCGGATAGGTGACCTCGAACGCCGCCCCGGCCTCATCCTCGAGCCAGTCGCCATTGACGAAATGACTTGCCTTCGGTTGTGCGATCATGCCCTGACCTCCAGTTCGCGATCCAGATATTCCGTAACGATCTTAAGTGCATAGCTCCGGTCCGGCGCCCCGTCGGCCAGCGCCGCGCGGATATAGACGCCGTCGATCATCGCGCCGAGCCCGCGCGCCACCACCTCGGCGCGCGCCCCCACCAGCGCGCGCAGCTCATGGCGCAGGTTCGAGCGCAGCCGCCGCTGATAGACGCGCAAAAGCCGCCGCGCCTCGGGCTGGGTCTGCGCCAGAACGTAGAAATTCAGCCAGGCCGAGATCACCTCGCGCCGGAAACTGCCGGTGGCGAAGTTGCCCGCGACGATCGCCCGCAGCCGCGAGGCCGGGTCATGCGCCGTCGCCAGCGCGCCGCGCACCTCGGCGCCGTAAAGCGCAAGGATCGAGCGCATCGCGGCGAGAAAGATCTGCTCCTTCGAGCCGAAGTAATGATGCGCCAGCGCCGAGGACATCCCCGCGCGGCGCGCGATCTGCGCGACGGTCACTTCGAGCGAGCCGGCCTCCCCCACCGTCTCGATCGTGGCTTTCACGAGGGCCGCCCGTCGAATAGGCTCCGCTCCAAGCTTCGGCATGGCTTTGCGCCCTTCCTGCAAAAAGTTCTTGCCTTTTGGAGCTACAGGCAAGTTTATTGACTCGTCAATCAACAAAAAGCCTGATCACGAAACTGGGCAACCAACGGGAGACGCTCATGACCCTTCGTTCGACCATTCTGGCCGGGGCCGCCTGCACCCTGCTCGCCACCACCGCCGTGCAGGCGGGGGACTGCAACAAGGTGATCTTCTCCGATGTCGGCTGGACCGACATCACCGCCACCACCGCCACCGCCGCGACGGTGCTGCAGGCGCTCGGCTACGAGACCGACATCAAGGTGCTCTCGGTGCCGGTGACCTATTCGGCGCTCTCGACGGGCGACGTCGACGTGTTCCTCGGCCAGTGGATGCCCTCGATGGAGGCCGATTTCGCCCCCTACCGCGAGGATGGCACGGTCGAGACGGTGCGCACCAACCTCACCGGCGCGAAATACACGCTCGCCACCAACGAGAAGGGCGCCGCGCTCGGCATCCACGATTTCACCGACATCGCCAAGCACAAGGCCGAGCTCGACGGCAAGATCTACGGCATCGAGCCGGGCAATGACGGCAACCGCCTCGTGCTCGACATGATCGACGGCGGCCAGTTCGACCTGACCGGCTTCGAACTGGTCGAAAGCTCGGAACAGGGCATGCTCGCGCAGGTCGCGCGCCTGTCGAAGGAGGACGCGCCGATCGTCTTCCTCGGCTGGGAACCCCACCCGATGAACACCAATTTCAAGCTGACCTACCTGACCGGCGGCGACGATGTCTTCGGCCCCGACTTCGGCGGCGCCGAGGTGCAGACCGACGTGCGCAAGGGCTATGTCGCGGAATGCCCGAATGTGGGCAAGTTCCTGGAAAACCTCTCCTTCTCGCTCACGATGGAAAACCAGATCATGGGCAAGATCCTCGATGACGGCGAAGAGCCGATGGCGGCCGCGAAGGCATGGCTCACCGCCAACCCCGACACCGTCACCCCCTGGCTCGAGGGCGTG
>NZ_JBFXGV010000027.1:0-43342 GCF_050177655.1 Paenirhodobacter sp. | reverse complement strand
GCTCTTCCGATCTTCATCAAGGCGCTGACCGAGGGCCTCGCCGGCAATCGCATCCGCCGCGTGATGGGGGTGATGAACGGCACCTGCAACTACATCCTGACCCGGATGGAAGACGCCGGCCTGCCCTATGACACCGTCTTCGAGGAGGCCCGTCAGCTGGGCTATCTCGAGGCCGATCCGCAGCTCGACGTCGGCGGCATCGACGCCGGCCACAAGCTTTCGATCCTCGCCGCGATCGCGTTTGGAACGAAGGTCAGCTTCGACGATGTCGTGCTCGAGGGCATCGGCCGGATCTCGATCGACGACATTCGCCGCGCGGGCGACATGGGCTACAAGATCAAGCTGCTCGGTGTGGCACAGATGACCGGCCGCGGGCTCGAACAGCGCATGACCCCCTGCCTCGTGCCCTCCTCCTCGCCGCTCGGCCAGCTCACCGGCGGCACCAATATGGTGGTGATCGAGGGCGACTCGGTCGGTCAGGTGGTGCTGCGCGGCGCGGGCGCGGGCGAAGGGCCGACCGCTTCGGCGGTGATGAGCGACGTGCTCGACCTCGCGCGCGGCTTCCGGCTGCCGACCTTCGGCCAGCCCGCGGTGACGCTCACCGCCCCGGTCGCCGCCGCCGTTTCCGCACCGGCATCCTTCTATCTGCGCCTGCATCTGCTCGACAAACCGGGCGCGCTCGCCAAGGTCGCGACCGTGCTCGGCGAGGCCGGCGTCTCGATCTCGCGCATGCGCCAATATGGCCATGCCGACGCCACCGCGCCGGTGCTGATCGTCACCCACAAGACGACGCGCGACGCGATCGACCTGGCGATCGCCGCACTGCCGGCCACCAATGTGGTCGAGGGCGAGCCCGTCGCGCTGCGCATCGAAGAGGTCTGAGCGGGGTTTCGCGCAATCGCGCCCCGGTTGCGCACCCGTCTTCGGTTCCGTTAGCGTTCTCAGTATTGCGCCCCGCCCCGGTGCGGGCTTACCTGTCCGCGGCCCTTCGCTTTTCGCAGACAGGATACGACCATGACCCCCCCTATCGATTTCAATGACCGCATGCTTTCGCTGGGCCTCGCCCGCGTCACCGAAGCGGCCGCCCATGCCTCCGCCAGCCTGATCGGGCACGGCGACGAGAAGGCCGCCGACCAGGCCGCGGTGAACGCGATGCGCGAGCAGCTCAACGCGCTCGAGATCAAGGGCGTCGTGGTGATCGGCGAAGGCGAACGCGACGAGGCGCCGATGCTCTATATCGGCGAGGAAGTCGGCACCGGCGAAGGCCCGGCGGTCGACATCGCGCTCGATCCGCTCGAAGGCACCACGCTCACCGCGAAGGACATGCCGAACGCGCTCACCGTCGTCTCGATGGCGCCGCGCGGCACGCTCCTGCACGCGCCCGACGTCTATATGGAAAAGCTGGCGATCGGCCCGGGCTACCCGAAGGACGTCGTCTCGCTCGAGATGACCCCGAGCCAGCGGATCCTCGAACTGGCGAAGGCCAAGGGCGTCACCCCGCGCGACATCCAGACCTGTATCCTCGAACGTGACCGCCACAAGGAGCTGATCGAGGAAGTGCGCTCGACCGGCGCCTCGATCCGGCTGATCACCGACGGCGACGTCGCCGGCATCATCCACACCGCCGAGACCTGGCTCACCGGCATCGACATCTACATGGGCTCGGGCGGCGCGCCGGAAGGCGTGCTCGCGGCCTCCGCGCTCAAATGCATGGGCGGGCAGATGTGGGGCAAGCTCCTGTTCCGCAACGACGCGGAACGCGGGCGCGCGACGAAGGCGGGGATCACCGATTTCGACAAGATCTATTCGCGCGACGAGCTCGTCACCGGCGACGTGATCTTCTCGATGACCGGCGTCACCAACGGCTCGATCGTGAAGGGCGTGCACCGCACCCCGGACTATATCGAGACGGAAACCGTGCTGATGCGTTCGAAGACCGGTTCGGTGCGTCGCATGTCCTATCGCAACCCGATCAAGCGGCGCGATTACTGAGAGCGCGGACGGGGGCTTCGCGCCCCCGCACCCCCGCGGGATATTTCCGCTCTGTAGAAAACCTGCATTTCTGCAGAGGCCAAATATCCCGGGGGAGCTCCGCAGGAGCGGGGGCAGCGCCCCCTCCCGCGCCCGCCACTGGCGGGCGTTTTCCATTTCCGTTAGACCAGACCCATGAGCAGTTTCCTCGATGTCGATGCCTCGCTGACCGGGCGACGCTGGGTCGGTCCGACGGCCGAGGCCGATCGCCTCGCCGAGGCGATGGCGCAGGCGACGCGCCTGCCGCTCGCGCTCGCCCGCGTGCTCGTCGCGCGCGGCGTGGCGCCCGAGGAGGCCGAGGGTTTCCTCGAACCGACGCTGCGCGAACTCCTGCCCGACCCGCGCCATCTGCGCGACATGGAAAAGGCCGCGGCGCGGTTTCTCAAGGCGCTGAAGGCGCGCGAGAAGATCGCCGTCTTCGCCGATTACGACGTCGACGGCGGCTCCTCCGCGGCGCTGCTGATCACCTGGCTGCGCGCCTTCGGCCGCACGCCCACGCTCTATATCCCCGACCGCATCGACGAGGGCTATGGCCCGAACGTGCCGGCGATGCAGGCCCTCGCGAAGGATCATTCGCTGATCCTTTGCGTCGATTGCGGCACGCTCTCCCACGAACCGGTCGCCGCCGCGCGCCCCGCCGATGTCGTGATCCTCGACCACCACCTCGGCGGCGAGACCCTGCCCGAAGCGCTCGCGGTGGTGAACCCGAACCGCCTCGACGAGAGCGGCGATCTCGGCCATCTCTGCGCCGCCTCGGTCGTCTTCCTGATGCTGGTCGAGGCGAACCGGCAGCTCCGCGCCGCGGGCGAAAGCGGCCCCGACCTGATGGCGCTGCTCGATCTCGTCGCGCTCGCCACCGTCGCCGATGTCGCGCCGCTGACCGGGGTGAACCGGGCGCTGGTGCGGCAGGGGCTCAAGGTGATGGCGCGGCGCGAGCGGCCCGGCCTCACCGCGCTCGCCGATGTCGCGCGGATGGACAAGGCGCCGACCGCCTATCACCTCGGCTTCCTGCTCGGGCCCCGCGTCAATGCCGGCGGGCGGATCGGCGCCGCCGATCTCGGCGCGCGGCTGCTCGCGACGCAGGATCCGGCCGAGGCGGCGGCGCTTGCCCAGCGCCTCGACGCACTCAATTCCGAGCGCCGCGAGATCGAGAACCGGGTGCGCGACGCCGCGATGGCCCAGGCCGAGGCGCGCGGCCTCGACGCGCCGCTCGTCTGGGCGGCGGGCGAGGGCTGGCACCCCGGCGTCGTCGGCATCGTCGCCGCCCGGCTGAAGGAGGCGACCAATCGCCCCGCGGTGGTGATCGGCCTCGAGAACGGCATCGGCAAGGGCTCGGCGCGCTCGGTCGCGGGGGTCGATCTCGGCGCCTCGATCCAGCGCCTCGCGGCCGAGGGCTGGCTGCTCAAGGGCGGCGGGCACCGGATGGCGGCAGGCCTCACCGTCGCGGCGGACAAGCTCGAACCGGCGATGGCGCGGCTTGCCGAACTGCTTGCGAAACAGGGCGCGGGCGCGGGCGGCCCCGCCGATCTGCGCCTCGACGGGCTCCTGATGCCGGGCGCCGCCACCGCCGCGCTGATCGAGGATCTCGACCGCGCCGGCCCCTTCGGCCAGGGCGCCCCCGCCCCGCGTTTCGCCTTCCCCGATGTCGAGGTCGTCTCGCCCCGCCGGATCGGCGAGAGCCACCTGCGCTTCATGTTCGGCGACGGCATGGGCGCGCGGATCGAGGCGGTCGCCTTCGGCGCCTTCGACGGCCCGCTCGGCCCCGCGCTGAGCGCGGGCGGCGCCGGGCGCTTCCATCTTGCCGGCAAGCTCGAGATCAATTCCTGGGGCGGGCGCAACAAGGTGCAGCTGCGCCTCGACGATGCCGCGCGCAGCTGACGCCCCGTCAAGCCCATGCAAAACCTGCATTTTCCAAGCCATGCACTGGGCGCAAAGAAAGTTTCGCAAAAACGCAAAAAACCCTCTTGCGAGTCACGCGCAGCTGCCCTAAACACCGCTCCACGCCGCGCGGCAAACGCCAGAGCGGCAACGGTGGTCCGTTCGTCTATCGGTTAGGACACCAGGTTTTCAACCTGGGAAGAGGGGTTCGACTCCCCTACGGACTGCCAAAATCTCCCCCATCCCTGCCTCTGGTTCCCGGCGCAAGCGCACAGGTCTCCCTGCGCGGCGGCCACCTGACATCCGGCGCAAAGCCCACTAGAACCGGGTCATGACGGGCGCGGATCCGTCCCGGACCGGAGGGATCGCCATGAAGCAACGCCTGAATCTCGTCACCGCGCCGATCGCGCGCACGCTGCTCGTCTTCGCGCTGCCCACCCTCGCCTCTTCGGTGCTGCAATCGGCGAATGGCTCGATCGACACCGTCTGGGTCGGCCAGCTTCTGGGCGAGGACGCCGTCGCCGCGACCACGAACGGCAATCTCGTGATGTTCCTGATGACCGCCTTCGTCTTCGGCTTCGGCATGGCGGCGACGATCCTCGTCGGCCAGTCCTTCGGCCGCGGCGACATCGAGGCGGCGCGGCGCGTCGTCGGCACCGCGGTCGGCACCTTCGTGCCGGTCTCGCTGGTCCTCGCCGTCGTCGGCTGGTTCCTCGCGCCGCAGGTGCTGGCGCTTCTCGGCACCGATCCGGCGATCACCCCGCTGGCCCGCGATTTCCTCAAGGTGACCTTCCTCGCCCTGCCCGCGATCCTGACGCTCACGATGCTGATGATGGCGCTGCGCGGCAGTGGCGACGCGGTGACGCCGCTGATCTTCATGGCCCTTGCCGTCGTGCTCGACACCGGGCTGAACCCGGTCTTCATCCGCGGCCTCGGCCCGGCGCCCGAGATGGGGATCGGCGGCTCGGCGATGGCCACCGCGATCGCGAACTGGGTCGCCCTCGCCGCGATTCTCGCCGCAGTCTACGCGCGCGATCTGCCGCTGCGGCTGCGCGGGGCAGAGCTGCGCTACCTGCGCCCCGATCCCGCGATCCTCGCGCTGATGCTGCGCAAGGGCCTGCCGATGGGGGTACAGATGATCGTCGTCTCCGGCTCGATGCTGGCGATGATGACGCTCGTCAACCGCGAGGGCATCGACACCACCGCCGCCTTCGGCGCGACGCAGCAGCTCTGGACCTATGTGCAGATGCCGGCGATGGCGCTCGGCGCGGCGGTCAGCGCGATGGCCGCGCAGAACATTGGCGCGGGGCGCTGGGACCGGGTCGGCACCGTCACCCGCACCGGCATCCTCTACAACATCGCGCTGACCGGGAGCCTCGTGCTCCTGCTGCTCGTCGCCGACCGGCAGGCGATGGAGATCTTCCTCGGCGCCGGCTCGGGCGCGGTCGAGATCGGCCGCCACATCGCCACGCTCGCGACCTGGGGCTTCATTCCCTTCGGCGTGACGATGGTGCTTTTCGCCACGATCCGCGCGAACGGGCAGGTGATCTGGCCGCTCGCGATTCTCTTCGTCTCGATGTTCCCGGTGCGGCTCGGCGTTGCGCATGGGCTTTACGACCGGCTCGGTGCCGATGCGATCTGGCTGAGCTTTCCCACCGGCATGGTCGCGACGCTGGTGATGGCGAGCCTGCTCTACCGCTTCGGCAACTGGCGGGCGGAGCATGACATGCAGGTCGCCGATGCCCCCGGCGGCGAGGAAGCCTGAGCCTCAGCCCCGCGCGGTGAAATCGAAGGAAAACGTCGCGCGCCCCTCGGGCGGCGGCGGGAAGGGGGCGGCGCGGCGGATATGGTCGAGCGCCGCGGCATCGAGCGTGGCGGAGCCCGAGGAGCGCAGGATCCGCACCGCGGCGAGCCCCCCCGAGGCGCCGATCTCGAAACCGACGCGGGCGGTGCCCCGGCCCGAGCCGCGCTTTTGCGGCGTCTTGCGGATGCGTTGGATCACCGCGGCGCCGTAGCGCGCGGGCGAAAGCGTCGCGCCCGCCCCGCCGCCGCCGGCCCCTTTCGCCACCGCGCCCTTGCCGCTTTCCGTGCCCGAGGCCGCGCCCTTGCGCGCGTCGCGATCGGCATTGCCGCGCGGCGCGGGCTTTTCCGGCTTCGCGGTCGCCGGCTTCGGCGCCGCTTTCTTCTCGGCCCGCTTCTCCGCCGCCTTCGGGGTCGGCGCGGATTTCGCCGCCGGTTCGGGGAGCTTTTCGGGCAGGGCCTGCACGCTTTGCGCCGCGGCGACCGGCACCGAAACCTCGGGCGGCGCGGGCGCGGCCAGCGGCAGCGCCGCCGCGGGCGCCACCGGCGTCAGCGCCGCGGAAGCTGCCGCAACCGGAACCACGCTCCCCGCGGCGAGATCGGCGAAATCGCTGCCGAGCAGCGGCACCTCCGCCTGCGCCGCGCCGCCACCCGGGGAGGGCTCCGGTTCGGCGGCCGGAAAGCCCGCCAGCACCACGCCATGCACCGCGCCGGACACGAACAGCGCGGCAAGCGCCACCGGGCGCGCGATCAGGCCGAGCCGGCTCATTGCCCGCCTCCCGTGCTGCGCTCCGCCAGAAGCCGCACCTGCCCCGCCCCCGCCGCCGCAAGCCCACGCGCGAGATGCACCAGCGCCTGCGCCGGGGCCGCGCGGTCGGGCAGGATCCAGACCCGCCCCCCGGCCTCCGCCGGCAGCGCCGCAACGAGCCCCGCCGCATCCGTGACCCCCTCGGGCCAGACCGCCGCGCCATCCGCGCCGAGCAGCACCGTGTCCGCCGCGGGCGCCGGCTCCCCCTCGGCGAGCGAGACGAGGGTCAGCCCGGCGGGCGGGCGCGCCGCGATCGTGCCGGCGATCACGAAGAAGGCGAGCAGCAGGAAGACCACGTTGATCAGCATCAGCGTCGGATCGGCGGGGCGGCGAATGTGGCGCATCGGTTACTCCAGCACCTGCACGCCCAGCCCCGGCAGCGGCGCGAGCGTGGCAAGAAGATCGGCGAGGCGCTGCGCCTCGACCCCGGGGCGCAGCGCGACGAGAAGCTGGCGCGGCGCGCCGGGGGCGCCAAGCCGCGCGGGCAGTTCGGAGAGGGTCAGCGCCGCCCCGTTCAGGCTCAGCGCCTCGGGGCCGAGCGCGAGGAAGCCGCGCGCCGGATCGGCGGCACCGGTGCCACCCGCCGCCACGCCGGTGAGCGGCAGATCGGTCGTGCGGGTGAAACTGGTGGCGAGCATGAAGAACATCAGCAGCAGGAAGATCACGTCGATCAGCGAGGTGAGCGAAAGCCGGCGGCGGGCGAAACGGGGGCGCATCGCGGCCTGCGCTCAGACCGGCGCCGGCGCGAAACCGGGCACGACCCGCGTCGCGACCTCGGGCAGCGGCGGTCCGCAGAAGACCTCGGCCATCAGCGTCGCGGCCTGCGCCTCGCGCGCGATCCGCGCCTCCGCCCAGGTCAGGATCAGTGAGACCGGCATCGCGACGCCCAGCCCCATCGCGGTGGTGAGCAGCGCGACCCAGATCCCGCCGGCGAGCTGCGCCGGATCGACGCTCGAGCCGCCCGACTGCAATACCTGAAAGGCCTCGATCATGCCGAGCACGGTGCCGAAAAGGCCAAGCAGCGGCGCGACCTGGGTGATCGCATCCAGAAGCCGCAGCCCCGCCTCGGCGCGCGCCGCGTGCAGATCGGCCTCGGTCCTCAGCCGCGCGCGCAGATCAGGCCCGGGGTCGGCGGCGATCGCGCGCCGCGCGAGATCCTCGAGCGCGCCGCGCTGCCCGTCGAGCGCGAGCCGCGCCTGCCCCTCGGCCCCGGCCTGCCAGAGCGCAAGCGCGCGCTCGAGCGCGGGATGCGCGCCGATCCGCAAGGCCCGGAAATGCCACAGCTTCCAGAGCACCGCCGCCCCCGCCAGCACCGACAGCGCGAGCAGCAGCGCCACCACCCAGCCGCCGAGCTGCACGAGCCCGATCACCGCCTCATGCGCCGCCGCGACCCAACCGCTCATCCCGTCACCTCCATGCCCGCGACGCGCGAGGCGGGGGCGAGCGCGGCGATGCAGCCGCCCTCCGCCACCCCGTCGCAGCGCGCCGCGCCGTTGACCAGCACCTGCCCGAGCGCCGCACAATCGGCGCCCGGCAGATCGAATTGCCGCAGCCGCGGCCTGCCCTGCGGCAGATCGCGGAAGTCGAGCAGCATCAGCCGCTCGAACCCGCCCGCGCGCGTGAAGAGCACGGCCTCCAGCACCAGCGCCGAGAGATCGGCGCCAAGCGCGTTCTCGGCGAGGAAGCTCAGCCGGCAACCGCCCTCCTGCGGCGCGGCCCCCACCAGCGTGAGGCCGAGCCGCGGCGCCTCCTCGGCGCCCGCCGCCCCCGCCATCACGAGCGCGGCCGCGAGCGCCAGCCCCCTCACCACGTCACCGCCTTGGCGAGCGAGAGCTTCACGTTCCGCCCGACGCCGTTGTCGAGCGCGAGGTTGTTGCGATACTCGCGGTCGAAGAGGTTCTCGACGGTGAGGTTGAGTTCGAGCCCGGCGAGCGCGCCCTCTTCCGGCTTCCAGCTGACGAAGGCGTCATGCAGCGCATAGCCCGCCGCCGAGGTCGTGGTCGAGGCGGTGGTGATGCCGCCAAACCCCTGCACCCGCCAGCCCATGCGCAGCGCCTGATCGGGGAATTTCGCGCCCAGCGTCAGCGCGATGTTCTTCGCCGGCGTGTCGGTCAGCACCTTACCCGTCGACTTGTCCTTCGAGCGCACCTGCGAGAGCGCGAGCTGGCCGAACCAGCGCTCCGCCTCATAGGCCGCCTCGAGCTCCGCGCCCCAGATCTTCGCGCGGTCGATGTTGTGGAAATAGGGCACATTGACCGAACCCGAGGGGTTCGCCGCGATCAGATCCTTCAGGTCGTTGTGGAAAAGCGTCGCCTTGGCGGTGAAACTGTCGCCCGCACTCAGCCAGCCCTCGCGCTGATAGGTGAGGCCGGCCTCGACGGTGAGCGCCTTTTCCTTGTCGAGATCGAGGCTGGGCGTGCGCCCGGCGGTGCCGCGCCCGTCGCTTTGATAAAGCTCGTCGAGCGTCGGCATCCGTTCGGTCTTCGCGACCGAGCCGAAGACGCCCCAGTTCTGGTTCAGATCATAAAGCGCGGCGATCTTCGGCGAGAGCGCGGTGCCGTCGATGTCGCGCGCGCCCGCAGCCGCCGCGGAGGCGTCGGGGCTCAGCCAGCTGCGGTCGAGGCGCAGGCCCGGGGTGATCGTCAGCTTCTCGTTCCAGACGAATTCGCCCTGGACGTAAAGGCCCAGCTTGTCCTCGGTGCCGCCCGGGTGGAAGGCGAGCGCGCCGAGCGAGGAGGTCGCGAAGCGGTTCTGATGCGAGAGCTGCGCGCCGAAGGTGAGGTAGTTCTCCCAGGCGCCGGCGCTCATCTCGATCGTGTTCTCGACCTTGAGCGCGGTGGTTTCATACGACGCCGTATTCGGACAGAGCACCTGGTAGGTGCCGCTCGAACAATACATGCCGAGGGTGAAATTGTCGCGCTCGGTCGAGGTCTTCGAATAGCTCAGCGTGGCCTCGAGATCGAGCCAGGGGTTGCCCGCCCCCTCATGCGCGTAGCTCAGCGTCACGGTGTCGTCGATCGCATGCAGGTCGGAGGTGCCGAAATAGGTCGCCACCGCGCCGCCGGTCTGCGCCACCGCCGCATCGTCGAGATCGCTGTCGGTGCGCGAGGCGCTCAGCGTCACGCGCTGGTCGCCCGCCTCGCCGAAACGGTAGTTGCCCTTCACCAGCGCCGACCAGCGTTCGCCCTCGGTCGCCGGGATCGTGGCGCCGCCGCCGTCCTTCATGTCGCCCGAGCTGCCGGTGGAAAAGCTCGCGAGCAGATCGGCATTCTCGCCGAATTTCTGCGCAAGCGTCACCGTGCCGATCGTGCCGTCGCCGTTGCTGTCATAGGCGCCCTTGAACTTGAGCGCGCCGCGCGCCCCCTCGGGGATGAAATCCGTCGCATCCTTGGTGGTGAAGGCGACGACGCCGCCGATCGCGCCCGAACCGTAAAGCGTGGAGGAGGCCGGCCCGCGCAGCACCTCGACGCGCTTGTAAAGCTCGGGATCGCCGAAGAACGATCCGGTGCGATACTGCTCGAAGAATTTCACCGCGCCGTCGACGGTGACGATGATGCGGTTCTGCACCCCCGCCTGCTCGGCGTTGCCGATGCCGCGGATGTTGAAGGCCTGGCCAAGCGCGCGCGCCGAGGCGCCCGCCGCCTGCACGCCCGGCACATTGGCGAAAAGATCGCCGATCGTGCGCGGCTGCTCCTCGTCCAGATCCTCCTGGTCGATCACGGTGACCGCCTGCGGCGTGTCGATCGCCACCTTCGGCGTGCCCCAGCCGAAGATCATCCGGCCAAGCAGCGTGAAGGCGCCCTCGCCCTCCTGCGCCGCGGCCGGCTGCGCCGCGAGCAGCGCGACGGTGGTGAGCGTGGTGAAAACGGTGCCGCGCAGGGCGGTCCTTGCCAGTGTCATGATGTCCCCTTTCGGTCTGCGGGGGCTGGCACTTGGCTGGCGGTGCAGAATTGGTCTTGATCTCGATGTCCCCGCCGATTAGTGATTCCGACAAAACTAGTCAAGTATAAACCGCGCCCAGCCGAGCCATCGAAACGCCGCTCCGCCAGATCCGCGCCTCACCCGAACCCGAGAGAGGACCGCCATGTCTGCCGACGGCACCACCCTGCCCGAAACCCTGTCGCCCGCCCCCCTGTCCCCCGACGCCATCCGCGCCCTGCGCGCCGAAGAGCCGAAGCTGCGCGCGCGCGATTTCGCCACCCGCCACGGGCTGAGCGAGGCCGAGCTCGTCGCCGCCCAGCTCGGCCACGGCGCGACCGCGATCGCCGCCCATCCCGACGCGCTGATGCCGCTCGTCGGCGCGCTCGGCGACGTGCTCGCGCTCACCCGCAACGAAAGCTGCGTGATCGAGCGGCGCGGGATCTATGGCGACTACCATTCCGGCGCCCATGCGCAGATGGTGCTCGGCGAGGAGATCGACCTGCGGATTTTCGCGAAACACTGGGTGCACGGTTTCGCGCTCGACGATGGCGAGAAGCGCTCGGTGCAGATCTTCGACGCCGCGGGCGATGCGGTGCACAAGATCCATCTGAAGCCCGAGTCCGACGTCGCGGCCTTTCACCGGCTCGTCGCCGCGCTGCGCCTGCCCGCGCAGCCGGAGCGGATCGAGATCGCCCCGCGCGCCCCGGTCGAGGCGGCGAAGGCCGACCCCACCCGCGCCGAGGTGCTGCGCGCCGAATGGGAGAAGATGACCGACACCCACCAGTTCCTGCGCCTCGTCTCGAAGTTCAAGATGAACCGGCTCGGCGCCTATCGCGTCGCCGGCGCGCCCTGGGCCACGCCGATGGCGCCCGGCTCGGTCGCTGCGCTGCTCGAGGCGGTGGCGGCGGAGGGGATCCCGCTGATGATCTTCGTCGGCAACATGGGCTGCATCGAGATCCACGGCGGCCCAATCGCGAAGGTCACCCCGATGGGCCCCTGGATCAACGTGCTCGACCCGCGCTTCAACCTGCATCTGCGCGGCGACCACATCGCCGAGCTCTGGCTCGTCGACAAGCCGACGAAGAACGGCCCGGCGCGCAGCCTCGAGGCCTTCGACGCCGAGGGCGGGCTGATCCTCCAGATCTTCGCCTCGCGCAAACATGGCCGCGTCGCCGATTTCAACGCCGCGCTCGACACCCTGCCGCGGCTCGGCGCGGACCGCGCGGAGGCGGCGGAATGAGACGGCTCCTTCTGGCCACGGCGCTCGCGGCCCTCGCCGCGGCGCCCGCGCTCGCCGCGCCCGCGCGCATCGTGTCGCTCGGCGGTGCGGTGACCGAGATCGTCGTCGCGCTCGGCGCCGGGGAACAGCTCGTCGCGCGCGACAGCACCTCGACCTTCCCGCCCTCGGTCACGACGCTGCCCGATGTCGGCTATGTCCGCGCGCTCTCGCCCGAGGGGGTGCTCGCGCTTGGGCCCGAGCTGATCCTCGCCGAGGCGACGGCGGGCCCGCCCGAGGCGATCGAGGTGCTGCGCGCGGCGGGCGTCGATTTCCGCACCCTGCCCGGCGCGGCCTCGCCCGAGGGCGTGCTCGAGAAGATCGCCGCCGTCGGCGCCGCGCTCGACCGCGAGGCGGAGGCGGCGACGCTCGCCGCCGATTTCACCGCCCGGATGCAGGCGGCGGAGGCCAGGACCGCCGCGACCGGCACCCGCAAGCGCGCGCTCTTCGTGCTTGGCACCCAGGGCGGGCGGGTGATCGTCGGCGGCGAAGGTTCCTCCGCCGCGGCGATCCTCGCGCTCGCGGGAGCCGAGAATGCCGCGACCGGTTTTTCCGGCTACAAGCAGATGACCGACGAGGCGCTGCTCGCCGCCGCGCCCGAGGTGATCGTGATGATGGACCGCGCGGGCGAGGGCGCGATGAGCGGCACCGAGGTGCTGGCCCATCCCGCCCTTGGCGCGACGCCCGCGGGCAAGGCCGGCGCGGTGATCCGGATGGACGGGATGCTGCTTCTCGGCTTTGGCCCGCGCACCCCCGAGGCGGTCGAGGCGCTGCACGCCGCGCTTTACCCCGAGGCCGGCTGAAATGGCGCTGAGCGAGGCCCTCCCCGCGCGCCTGCGCCTGCCCCGCCCGGGGCTGCGCCTCGGGCTCGTGGCGCTCCTGATCCTCACGGCGGCGCTGTCGATCGGCACCGGGGCGGCGGGGGTCTCGCTCTCCGCGGTGCTCGGCGATCTTGTCGCCGGCACACCGCTTTCGGCGCGCGACCGCGTCGTGCTTTTCGACATCCGCCTGCCGCGGCTGGCGATGGGGCTGCTGGTCGGCGCCGCGCTCGCCGTCGCCGGGGCGCTGATGCAGGGGCTCTTCCGCAACCCGCTCGCCGATCCCGGCATCGTCGGCACCGGCGCGGGGGCGGGGCTCGGCGCGGTCTCGGCGATCGTGCTCGGCGGGCTCCTGCCCGCGACGATCGGCGCCACGCTCGGCCCCTGGCTCATCCCGGTCGCGGCCTTCGCCGGCGCCTGGATCGTCACCTTGCTGCTTTATCGCACCGCGCGGGCCGGCGGCGAGACCTCGATCGCGACGCTGCTTCTGGCCGGCATCGCCTTCGCCGCACTGGCCGGCGCGGTCACCGGCCTGCTCGTCGCGATCGCCGACGACCAGCAGCTGCGCGACCTCACCTTCTGGGGCATGGGCTCGCTCGCCGCGGCGAGCTGGCCGAAGCTCGCCGTCGCCGCGCTGCTCATCATTCCCGCGCTGGTCTTCGCGCCGCGCCTCGGCGCCGGGCTGAACGCGCTTGCGCTCGGTGAGGCCGCAGCATCCCATATGGGCCATGACGTCGAGCGGCTGAAGCGGCGCGCGGTGATCGCCGTCGCGGCGCTTTCGGGCGCCGCCGTCGCGCTCGCGGGGGGCATCGGCTTCGTCGGCATCGTGGTGCCGCATCTGCTGCGCCTCGCCACCGGGCCCGACCATCGCCGCCTGCTGCCCGATGCCGCGCTGCTCGGCGCCGCGCTGCTGATCGCCGCCGATCTGATCGCGCGCCGCGTCGCCGCACCGGCCGAGCTGCCGATCGGCATCATCACCGCCCTGCTCGGCGCGCCGGTCTTCCTCTGGATCCTGCTGCGCCGCCGCGGTTTCGGAGGGCTCTGAATGCTCGAGATCGAAGATCTCCACCTCGACCTCGGCCGCGCCCCGGTGCTGCGCGGGATCGACCTCACCGCCGCGGCGGGGGAGGTCACCGTGATCCTCGGGCCGAACGGTTCGGGCAAGTCGACGCTGATCCGCGCGGCAAGCGGCGATCTGCCCTATCGCGGCTCGATCCGCCTCGCCGGCGAGGAGGTCGCGAGCACGCCGCCCTGGCGCCGCGCCGCGCGCCGCGCCGTGCTCGAACAGCAGGCGAGCGCCGCCTTCCCCTTCACCGTCGCCGAGGTGGTGCGGATGGGGCTGCATGCCGGGATCGAGGCCGACCATGACGAGATCGTCGCCGCCGCGCTGGCCGAGGTCGGGCTTGCCGATCTCGCGCAGCGCCCGATCCATGCGCTGTCGGGCGGGCAGCAGGCGCGCGCCCATCTCGCCCGCGTGCGCGCACAGGTCTGGGCGCCCTGCGGTCACGCCGGGGCGCGCTGGCTTTTCCTTGACGAACCGGTCGCGAGCCTCGACATCGGCCACCAGCTCGAGGTGATGGCGGTGATGCGCCGCTTCGCCGAGGCGGGTGGCGGCGTCGTCGCGGTGATGCACGACCTCAACCTCTCGGCGATGGTCGCCGACCGGATGGCGCTTCTGGCCGCGGGCCGGGTGATCGCCGCGGGCCCGCCCGAGGAGGTGCTGCGCGACGCGCCACTCGCCGCGGCCTATGGCTGCGCGCTGCGCGTGGGCCATGCCCCCGCCGGGGCGCGTTTCGTGCTGCCGCAATCGGTCGGCGCCTGACCTTCGCACTCACCAAATGAAAAGGGGCGCGTCCTCGCGGACGCGCCCCATCTCTTTGTGCAGGCTGGGTCAGCCGAGGCCGAGCCGGCCGCGCAGCGTCGAGAGATCCTCGGCCAGCGTGTTCACCAGCGCCGAGAGCTTGCGGCGGTCGTCGTCGGAAAGCTTCTCGTAGCTGACATAGCCCTCGCCATCGCGATATTTGTCGAGCGTCTCGTCCATCTTCGCGAAATTGCCCTCGACCGAGGCGACGAAATCCTTGTCCTCGACGAGCGGACCAAAGAGGTCGACGATCTTCTTCGCGCCGTCGAAATTGCCGCGGAAGTCCCACAGGTCGGTGTGCGAATAGCGGTCTTCCTCGCCCGAGATCTTCGTCGCCGCGACCTCGTCCATCAGCACCGCGGCGCCACCGACGACGGTTTCCGGCGGGAAGGTCAGCCCGTCGATGCGCTTCGCCAGCTCCTCGACATCGGCCAGGAGCTTGTCGGCGATCGCCGGCACGTCGGTGCCCTCGGGCGTCACCCAGAGCGCGTATTCGAGACGGTGGAAGCCGGTGAATTCCGGATCGGCCTCGGCCTTCTCGTAATCATCGGCGCGCGCGTCGATCGGCGCGTCGAGATCGGCGAAAAGCTCGGCCACCGGCTCGATCTTTTCATAGCTGAGGCGCGTCGGCGCAAAAAGCGCCTTGGCCTTTTCGGTGTCGCCCTCCTTCACCGCGGCGACGAAGGCGCGGGTGTCGGTGACCAGCTGCTCGGTCTGATCCGAGACATAGAGCTTGTATTCGGCGATCGGCGCGACGAGGTCGAGCGAGGGCCCCTCGGCGAAGGCCGGCGTGGCCAGAAGCGCGATCAGCGCGGCGGGAAGAAGTTTCATCGTCTGTCCTTTCGGTCGGGGTCACGCCTTTTGCGGCGCGGTGCGGCCTGTCTCGCGGATCAGCTGGCGGCCGAGGTAATCGTCGGGGGCTTCGGAAAAGCCCGGGAGGGTGAAGAAATAGCCGCCGCCCACGGGCTTGATGTATTCCTCGAGCGGCTCGCCGTTGAGGCGGTTCTGCACGGTGATGAAGCCCGCCTCGAGATCGGCCTGATAGCAGATGAACAACAGCCCCTGATCGAGCTGGCCCGACTTCGTCACCCCGTTCGAATAGTTGAACGGGCGGCGCAGCATCAGGTTGCGCTCGGCCTGCGCGTCGCGCGGATTGGCGAGGCGGATGTGGCTGTCCATCGGCGTCTTCGCGCCCTCGGGGTCGGCGGCGTAATCGGGCACGTCGGCCTCGGTGCCGTCGCGCCGATCAAGCGGCGCGCCCGTGTTCTTGGTACGGCCGAAGACCTCTTCCTGCTCGCGAAGCGGCGTGCGGTCCCATCGTTCGACGAAGTTGCGGATGATCCGCACCGCCTGATAGGAGCCGCCCGCGGCCCAGTCGGGCTCCCCCTTCGCGGCCCAGAGCATGCGCCCCATCAGCCCCTCGTCGCCCGGATCGGGGTTCGCCGAACCGTCGCGGAAACCAAGGAAATTGCGCGCGTTTTCCACCTCGCCCGGGGCGAGCGGCGGGATCACCGGCACATTGCCCTCCTGCTTCCAGCGCAGCACGAGCTGGTCGGGGATCGACTTGATGAGGTCGCGCAGCGCGTGGATCGTTGTGTCCTGCGTGTTCGCGCAAAGCTGGATCGTGATGTCACCATGGCAGAGCGAGGCGTCGAGCGCGTCGTTCGGGAACTGTTCCATCCGCTGCAATTTCGCGGGCTTGAGCCCGGCGAGCCAGTCGCGATCGTCAAACAGCGAGGCGCCGAGCGAGACGGTGATGGTGAGCGCGTCGCGCTTGATCACCGGGCCGAGCAGGCCGGAATCGGCCGGCGGCAGCCGCGGGTCGAGCTGCGGCACCTCACCGCCATGGGTGAGGAAGCGGATGCGCTCGGTCAGGCGGCGGAACAGCCGGTCGAGCTCCTCGGGCGTGTCGGCGATCACGTCGAAGGCCGCGACCATGCCATTCGCCGGGCGCGGCGTGACGATGCCGGCCTGATGCAGGCCGTGGGGGGAAACGAAATCCTCCGGGCTCGTGGTATCGGCCTGCGGCGCGGCGGTGACGGAGCCATGCGCAGGCGCCTCGGCCCGGGCGGCGAGGGCAAAGGGACAGCCGAGCGCGGCGGCGCCAAGGCCGGTCAGAAGCGCGCGGCGGCGGGGGTCGGAAAGGCTCATCTCAGTCCTCCAGTCCGAGTTTGGAGTTCAGCGTCGTGAGCGTTTCGGCGAGCGCGCCGAACCCGCTGGCGACGGCTGCGGGGTCGAGGGGATCGGCCGCGAGCGCCGCGCGGGTCTGCGCGAGCGCGGCCTCGAAAGCGGCCTGGGCGGCCGGATCGGCGGGTTTCGTCAGCGGATCGAGCAGCGCACCGGACCGCGCGACGCCGTCGAGCGCGGCGCTCAGCACGGCGCGGTCATCGCCCGCGTAGCGGTCGAGCCCGGCGGCGATCTGCCCCTCCGCCAGATGGCGGGCATAGCGCGCGGCATCGCCGGCGATATCCTCGGGCGCGGGATCGAGTGCGGCGACGCGGGCGCGCATCTCGGCGGCGTCGGTGACGAGCGCGGCGCCGACCGGCGCCAGCCCCTCGGCCGACCCATCATGCCAAAGCCCGTATTCGATCCGGTAAAGCCCGGTGAAGGCCGGATCCGCCTCCCCGCCCGCAAGCACCTCGGGGCGCACCGCGATCCGGTTCATCAGGTCGGAGGCGCGCAGCATGACCGGGCCGAGCCCGGCCCAGGCGGTGCTCGCCGCGCTCCAGGCCGTCTGCGCCGCGGCGCGATCGCCCGCCTGCAGCGCGGCGTCGAGATCCTTCGCGGCGCGTTCGAACCGGCCCGCGGCGCGCATCATCTGCACCCGGCGCTCCGACAGCGGGCCGATGAAATCGCGCAGCGGCGGTTTCGCGCGGGCGGCCTCCGATTCGGCGGTCGGCAGCACGGTGAGCGTGCCGCGCGGGTTCGACAGCAGCCCGCAGGTGATGTCATAGCTGCCGGGTTTCAGCCGCTCGGTCAGCGTGGCGGAGAAACCGGGCGCGATGTTCTCGCGTTCGGCGAGCACCATCACCCCGTCGAGGATCTCCCATTCGAGCGGGCGATCGGACTCGTTGCGGATCAGGAAACTCGCCTGCCCCGCCGGCACTTCGAGCGCCATCGGTTCGCAGCGCCCGTCGCGGATCGTGACCTCGACCGCGCCCGGATCGGCGGGGGCGGCATTGCGCGAGGCGGCCCAGAAGAGGCCGAGCCCCGCGACCACCAGCACCCCGGCGCCGGCGATGAAAAGCCCCATGTGGCGGGGGGCGGATTGCGTCGGTCCGGTCATCGCTCAGGCCTCCTGCGCGGGGATCGTGGCGCGCGGCGCGGTGGCCGGGCGCAGGAAGAAGAAGAGGGTGACGGCGACGAGCAGCGCCCAGGCGATCACCTCGCCCACGGCCGGGCTCTCGTGATAGCCGAAGAGCGCGGAGAGCACCGTGCCCACGACCGAGGAGGTCGGCAGCACCTGGCTCAGATCCCAGGCCGGGGCCTGGAGATGGTTCCACAGGCCCGCCTCGTGGAGCGAGCGCAGCGCGCTTGCAAACAGCCCGGCGGCGACGAAGAGAATGAAGATGCCGGTGAGACGGAAGAAACGGCGCAGGTCGAGCCGCACGCCGCCCGCATAGATCGCGACGCCCAGCACCAGCGAGACGGCGACCCCGGCAAGCGCGCCGATCGGCGCGGCGGGGCCGGGGCTTTGCTGGAAGATCGCGAGCAGGAAGAACATCGATTCGAGCCCTTCGCGCGCGACCGCGAAAAAGGCCGCGCCAATCAGCGCCCAGACCGCCGCGCGCCCGGGCGTGGCAAAGGCCGCGTCGACCGAGCGTTGCAGCTCGCCCTTGATCGTGCGGGCGGCCTTGCGCATCCAGAACACCATCCAGAGCAGCACGCCCACCGCGATCAGCGCGACGCCGGCCTCGAACCCTTCCTGCGCCTTTTGCGGGAAGCCCGCGTGCAAAAGCTGCAGCCCGGCGCCGACGAAAAGCGAGAGCGCCACGGCCAGCAGCACGCCGACCCAGATCGCGCCGATCCAGGCGCCGCGGCCGGTCTGCTTGAGATAGGTGGCGATGATGCCCACGACGAGCGCGGCTTCGAGCCCTTCGCGCAGCATGATGAGGAACGGGGCGAGCATGGCGGCGCCTTATTGTTGATGATTTTGCTTTGGTATTAATACCGAGAAAAAGAGTCAACCAACAATCGCCCGCCCCGCACGCCCCCGCCCTGCCGCGACGGCAGCGACGTCGTCACCGAAATTTCACCCGATCTCGACCTTTCCGTCACGGCCGGAGGCTAAGCCCGGCGCCGAATGCAAGAGGGGGGCCCGGGTGCTCGAGGTTCGCAACGTGACACGTCTCTTCGGCACGAAGGCCGCGGTGGACGACATCAGCTTTCGCATCGACGGCCCCGCCTTCGTCGGCATCATCGGCCGCTCGGGCGCGGGGAAATCGACCTTCCTGCGGATGATGAACCGGCTCACCGACGCGAGCTCGGGCGAGATCCGGGTCGAGGGGCGCGACGTGCTCGCGCTGACCGGCGCGGCGAAACGCGCCTGGCAAAGCCAATGCGCGATGGTGTTCCAGCAATTCAACCTGGTGCCGCGGATGGATGTCGCGGCGAATGTGCTGCACGGGCTGCTCGGCCGGCGCGGCACGCTCGCCACGCTGTTCAACCTCTGGTCGGCCGAGGACATCGCCCGCGCGATCGCGATTCTCGACCGCCTCGGCATCGCCGAACAGGCGCCCAAACGCGCCGAGGCGCTGTCGGGCGGGCAGCAGCAGCGCGTCGCCATCGCCCGCGCGCTGATGCAGGATCCGAAGATCATCCTCGCCGACGAGCCGATCGCCTCGCTCGACCCGATGAATGCGCAGGTGGTGATGGACACGCTCAAGCGCATCAACCGCGAGGACGGGCGGATGGTGATCGCCAACCTGCACACGCTCGACACCGCGCGGCGCTATTGCGACCGGGTGATCGGCATGCGCGACGGCCGCGTCGTCTTCGACGGCACGCCGGCGCAGCTTACCCACGGCGTCGCGCGCGAGATCTACGGCGCCGACGAGCGCTTTTCCGAAAGCGCGACCTCGACCGAAATCGGCGCGCTGCCCGGCGACGACGCCTATGCCCGCGAGCTGATGGAAGACTGACCCCGCGCTCCGGCCGGGGTGGCCGGAGCCCGAACCCGGAGAAGACCATGAAGACACTCGTTGCGATCATCGCCGCGACCACCGCGCTTGCCGGCGCGGCCCAGGCCGAAGGCATCACCGCGTTCAACATCGGCATCCTCGGCGGCGAGAACGCGCAGGACCGCCTTTCGTCGAACGAATGCTTCCGCAAATATGTCGAGGACGAACTCGGCGTTCCGGTGAAGCTTTTCGCGCCGGCCGATTATGACGGCGTGATCCAGGGCCTGCTCGGCGGCACGATCGACACCGCGCTGCTCGGCGCCTCGGGCTATGCGAAGATCTACCTGACCGACCCGAACGCGGTGACGCCGGTGCTCGTCACCACCCATCCCGATGGCGCCTCGACCTATTACTCGATCGGCTTCGCGCGCAAGGACAGCGGCATCAAGACGCTGCAGGACGCGAAGGGCAAGCGCTTCGGCTTCGGCGATCCGAACTCGACCTCGGGCTACCTGATCCCCTCGCTCGAGATCCCGCAGGTGATCGGCGCGAAGATGGAGGACTATTTCGGCGAGGTGAAGTTCACCGGCGGTCACGAACAGACCATCGTCGCGGTGAACAACGGCGACATCGACGCCGGCGTGACCTGGGCCGACGGCAACGGCGCCTGGGAAGACGGCTATAACGAGGGCGCGCTGCACAAGGCGGTGCAGGCCGGTCTCGTCGACATGAACGACCTCGTCGAGATCTGGAAATCGAACCCGATCCCGGAAGGCCCCTTCGTGCTGCGCAACGCGCTGCCCGAGGATGTGAAGGCGAAGGTCACCGCGCTGATCGCCGGGCTGCACGAGAAGGATCCGGAGTGTGCCAATGCGGTGAACTCGGGCGAGACCGCGGGCTTCGTGCCGGTCACCAACGCCGCCTACGAGCAGATCATCGCCGTGCGCAAGATGCAGTCGAACTGATCCGAAACGATCCCGGGCGGGGCACCCCCCGCCCGTTTTCCGAAAGGCCCGCGATGACCGATGCCCCCGCCCTGCCCGCCGCGCGCTATCTTGCGCTGGTGCGGCGCCGTCGCCTTTACGGCACCGTGCTGATCGTGCTTTTCGTGGCGCTGATGGCCTCGGGCTTTCGCCTCGCCGATGCGCGCAACGCGGGCGGTTTCCTGCAGGGCCTGCCGCATGTCTTCGATTTTCCGAAAGAGATCCTGAGCGAGGCCTGGCGCGACCGCGCGCATCTGCCCGCGCTTTTCGCGCGCTTCCTGCCCTCGCTGATCGAAACGCTGAACATCGCCGCGGTCTCGACGCTGGCGGGCGGGATCGCCGCCGCGCTGCTTGCCGTGCTGTCCACCCGGGGGCTCGCGCTCTGGCCGCGGGCGCTGCCGCTCTTTCGCCGCGCGATGGACGTGATGCGCGCGATGCCCGAGATCGTCGTCGCCCTCGTGCTGATCTTCCTGATCGGCACCGGCCCGGTGCCGGCGATGCTCGCGATCGCGCTGCACACCGCGGGCGCGCTGGGCAAGCTTTTCTCCGAGGTCGCCGAGAACGCCGATCTGAAGCCGGTCGAGGGGCTCGCCTCCACCGGGGCGAGCTGGCTACAGCGGATCTGGTTCGGCATCGGGCCGCAGGTCGCGCCGATGTGGTCCTCCTATGCGCTGCTGCGCTTCGAGATCAACATCCGCGCCTCGGCGATCCTCGGCTTCGTCGGCTCGGGCGGCATCGGCTATGACCTGAAGACCGCGCTGCAATGGGGCCAGGGGCGGTATGACCAGGTCGTCGCGATCTTCCTTTTGCTGTTCCTGACGATCTCGCTCGTCGATCATTTCTCCGACCGCGCCCGGGCGCGGCTCGTCAAGGGAGGGGCCACGGCATGAGCCTCGCCACCGCACAATCGGCGACCGGCGTCGTGCTTCAGGTGCAGATCGCGCGCGCCTTCGCCGCCCGGCGCCGCCGCGCGCTTTTGATCCCGCTCCTGCTGCTCGGCTACCTCGCCTATATTTTCGTCGCCTTCGACATCGCCGGCATCGCCGGGCGGCTGCGCCCCGACAATGCCGCCGCGCTGATCGGCGATTTCTGGAGCTACAAGACCCATGTCACCCGCGACAACCGCTCCGGCGCGATCGAGATCGCGATCGAGGGCGAGGCGAAGGGGCGCTACCCCGCGGGCGCGGCGCCCGACTGGGTCACCCCGGGCGCGGAGCCGGTGATCGCGCTGCCCGACGGCTCGCGCATCACCTATCTGCCCGATGCCGCGCAGATCGAACGCAAGGGCTTCGGCACCATCCTCGTGACCCGCGCGGCGAAGGAAATCATCCTCACCCTGCCCGAGGGCGCGCCGATGCCGCGCTGGATCTCCGCCTCGAAGACGCGGGTGAGCCTCTCGGGCCCCTGGTGGCGTTTCGCGATGACGCAGAACCGCACCGAGACCTTCCGCTACCAGCCCGGCTGGGAGATGTTCTTCTTCACCCTCGACAGCCCGTTCCACGGGAAAGGCCTCGGCGACTTGGCCGCGCTCGCGCTTTGGGAGCCGCGGCTCGACCCGACGCGCTCGAACCTCGCGGCGATGCTCTCCGAGGTCTGGCACAACAAGGTCTGGCACCATGACGTGGTGATCTGGGCGATGGGCGAGACGGTGCTGATGGCGTTCCTCGGCACCATGGGCGCGGGGCTGATCGCCTTTCCGCTCGCCTTCCTCGCCGCGGCGAATTTCGCCCCCGCGCGGCTCTTGCGCCTTGGCCTGCGGCGGATGTTCGACTTCTTCCGCGGCGTCGACGGGCTGATCTGGACGGTGATCCTCAGCCGCGCCTTCGGCCCCGGGCCGATGACCGGCGCGCTCGCGATCCTGATGACCGACACCGGCACCTTCGGCAAGACCTTCTCCGAGGCGCTGGAAAACATCGACGGCAAGCAGGTCGAGGGCATCGCCTCGACCGGCGCCGACGCCGCCCAGCGCGCGCGCTTCGGGGTGATCCCGCAGGTCGCGCCGGTGATCCTGAGCCAGCTGCTCTACTACCTCGAATCGAACACCCGCTCCGCCACGGTGATCGGCGCGATCGTCGGCGGCGGGATCGGTCTTTTGCTGACGCAGGCGATCCTGACCCAGAAGGACTGGGAAGAGGTGTGTTATTACATCATCCTGATCGTGGCCACGGTGATGGCGATGGACAGCTTCTCGGGCTGGATCCGGCGCCGCTTCATCCGCGGCTGAGCCCGCCCCCTTTGCCCCGGAGGCAAGATGCCGAAACTGTCCCCCACCGAGCCGCTGATCCATGACGGCGCCCAGATCACCAACGCGCGTTTCGGCGCCTATTGCGAGGTGGGCGCGGGGGCGGTGGTGCTCAATTCCGACTTCGGCGATTACGCCTATTGCGAGCGGCTGTGCGACATCGCCAATAGCTCGGTCGGCAAATTCGCCAATATCGCCGCGATGGTGCGGATCGGGCCGACCGATCATCCGTGGCGCAACGCGGCGCAGCACCATTTCCTCTACCGCTCGTCCTATTATTTCGACGATGCCGCGGATGACGCCGATTTCTTCGCCGCCCGCGCGGCGCGGCGCACCACGCTCGGCGCCGATTGCTGGATCGGGCATGGCGCGATCGTGAAGCCCGAAGTCACCATCGGCACCGGCGCGATCGTCGCCTCGGGCGCGGTGGTGACGAAGGATGTCGCCCCCTTCATGATCGTCGCGGGCTGCCCGGCGCAGCCGCTGCGCCGCCGCTTCCCCGAACCGGTGGCCGAGCGGCTCCTCGCGCTCGCCTGGTGGGACTGGGACCACGCGACGCTGCGCGCGCGGCTCGCCGATTTCCGCGCGCTGCCCGCCGAGGCCTTCCTCGAGCGTTACGAGCGGTCCTGATCGGGCGCCAGTGTCAGCGCGACGCGATCGCCCGCGAACCAGCTGATGCCATATTCGACCGGCCGCCCCGCGGGATCGACGCTCACCGCCTCGGTGCGCAGGATCGGCGCGCCCTCGGCCACCTGCAAAAGCCCCGCCCGCGGCCCGCGCGCGATCTTCGCGGTGACCCGGGTCGAGGCGCGGAAATAATCGGCCACCCCCTGTTCGGCGAGCGCCGCGGTGACCGAACTGAGCCGCGCGAGCGCCTCGGGCAGCGCCGGGAAACGCTCCGCCGGGAACACCGAGCGAAAGACACAGATCGGCAGCGCATCGCCGAAGGAAACCCCCTCGAAGACATGCACCCGGTCGACGCCGAGCGCCGCCGCCTCGGCCGGGTCCGCCGGGCGCGTCTCGATCCGCAGCACCCGGCGCGAGGGGGTGCGGCCCGAGGCGGCGATGTTCTGATTGAAGCGCACCCGCCGCCCGATCGCGTAATCGGCGGGCGGCGCGGCGGCGACGAAGACCCCGGCGCCGCGCCGCGCGACGACGAGCCCCTCCTCGGCGAGCGCGGCGAGCGCGTGGCGCACCGTGTGCCGGTTCACCCCGAAGCGCGCCGCAAGCGCCGCCTCGGTCGGCAGCTTCGCGCCCTCGGGGTAAAGCGCGGCGGCGATCTCGCCGCGCAGCGTGGCGGCGATCGCCGCCCAGACCGGGTCTTTCCTCGTCATCGAAGTTTCACTTGCCTCCGCCGCGCATTCCGGATCATATTTGTCTAGTTGTATAGAAACCTAGACAAGTCCGCAAGATGTCGAGTGACCCAGAGACGACCGAGATGAGACAGGAGAGGATGGGGCTGATCGCCCGGGCGCGGCCCGAGCGGCTGGCCGCGCTGATGCCCGACCTCGCCCCGCATGACTGGCTGCGCGCGCCCGAGGTGGGCGCGGTGATGGTGCGCGGGCGGATCGGGGCGGCGGGCGGCGCCTTCAACCTCGGCGAGATGACGGTGACGCGCTGCGCGCTGCGGCTTGCCGATGGCAGCGTCGGCCACGGCTATGTGCAGGGCCGCGACAAGGCGCATGCGACCCGCGCCGCGCTGATCGACGCGCTGATGCAGGGGCCGCGGGCGGCGCGGATCGCGGCCGAGGTGCTGGCCCCGCTGCGCGCCGAGGAGGCCGCGCGCCGCAGCGCCCGCGCCGAGAAGGCGGCGGCGACGAAGGTCGAATTCTTCACCATGGTGCGGGGGGAAGACGCATGAAGGACGCGATGCTTTCGGGCGGTTTCGCCGATCCGCCGCGCGATGCGGCCCGCGCCTTCCGCGCCTGTCTCGAGGCGATGGCGCGCCCCGGACGGCTGCAGCCGATCACCGGCGCCACCCCGCCCGCGCCGCTTTCGCCCGCGGCGGGCGCGGTGCTGCTGACGCTGTGCGACGCCGCGACGCCGCTGCACCTCGCCCCTTCGCATGACAGCCCCGCGCTGCGCAGCTGGATCGCCTTTCACTGCGGCGCGCCGCTGGTGGCGGCATCGCAGGCCACCTTCGCGCTGGGCACGTGGGAGGCGCTGCAACCGCTCGATCGTTTTGCCATCGGCACCGCCGATTACCCCGACCGCGCGGCGACGCTGATCGTCGAGATGCCGGCGCTGACGCCGCCGAACGCGCGGCTCTCCGGCCCGGGCATCGCGACCGAAATGCTGGCCCGCCTGCCCGACCCGGAGGAGGCCGCGCGCAACCACCGGCTCTATCCGCTCGGCCTCGATCTCTACCTCTGCGCGGGCACCGAGATCGCCGCCCTGCCCCGGTCCACCGAAGTGGAGGCGCTCTGATGTATGTCGCGACCAAGGGCGGCGAGCGCGCGATCGAGGCCGCTCATGACTGGCTGGCCGAGGCGCGCCGCGGTGATCCCGCGCTGCCCGAACTTTCCGTGGCGCAAATCCGCGAGCAGATGGCGCTGGCCGTGAACCGGGTGATGGCGGAGGGCTCGCTTTATGACCCCGACCTCGCCGCGCTCGCGATCAAGCAGGCGCGTGGCGATCTGATCGAGGCGATCTTTCTCATCCGCGCCTATCGCACCACGCTGCCGCGTTTCGGCGCCTCGCGCCCGGTCGAGACCGCGACGATGGCGATCGACCGCCGGATCTCGGCCACGTTCAAGGACGTGCCGGGGGGGCAGATCCTCGGCCCGACCTTCGACTACACCCACCGGCTGCTCGATTTCAAACTGATGGCCGAGGGCGAGGCCCCGCCGCAGGCCGCGCGCCGCCCGGCCGAGGAAGCCGCGGCGCCCCATGTGCTTGGCCTGCTCGACCGCGACGGGCTGATGGAGCCGCTCGGCGCCGATGCGGGCGAACCGCCCGATCTCACCCGCGAACCGCTCGAGATGCCGGCGCCGCGCGCGCTGCGGCTGCAGGCGCTCGCCCGCGGCGACGAGGGCTTCGTGCTCTCGCTCGCCTATTCGACGCAGCGCGGCTATGGCCGGACGCATGCCTTCGTCGGCGAGCTGCGGATCGGCTGCTGCGCGGTGGAGATGGAGATCCCCGAGCTCGGCTTCGCGATCGGCATCGGCGAGATCGAGCTCACCGAATGCGAGACGGTGAACCAGTTCACCGGATCGAAGACGGAGCCCGCGCAATTCACCCGCGGCTATGGGCTGGTGCTTGGCCAGAGCGAGCGCAAGGCGATCTCGATGAGCCTCGTCGACCGCGCGCTGCGCTGGGAGGAGCTCGGCGAGGAGAACACCGGCGCCCCGGCGCAGGACGCGGAATTCGTGCTTGGGCATTGCGACAACATCCAGGCGACCGGCTTCCTCGAACATATCAAGCTGCCGCATTACGTCGATTTCCAGTCCGAGCTCGAGCTGATCCGGAAATTGCGGCGCGCGGCGGAAGGCGCCCGGCAGGAGGCCGCGCAATGAGCGACTATACTTTCGCCTATCTCGACGAGGCGACGAAACGTATGATCCGCCGCGCGATCCTGAAGGGGCTCGCGGTGCCCGGCTACCAGGTGCCCTTCGCCTCGCGCGAGATGCCGATGCCCTATGGCTGGGGCACCGGCGGGGTGCAGGTGACCGCCGCCTGCCTGGTGCCCGAGGACCGGCTCAAGGTGATCGACCAGGGCGCCGACGACACCACCAACGCGGTCTCGATCCGGCGCTTCTTCGCGCGCACGGCGGAGGTGGAGACCACCACCCACACCGGCGAAGCGACGGTGATCCAGACCCGCCACCGGATCCCGGAGGCGCCGCTCATCGAAGGGCAGATCCTCGTCTATCAGGTGCCGATCCCGGAGCCGCTGCGCTTTCTCGAACCGCGCGAAAGCGAGACGCGGCGGATGCATGCGCTGGCCGAATACGGGCTCATGCATGTGAAGCTTTACGAGGACATCGCGCGGCATGGCGCGATCGCGACCTCCTACGCCTATCCGGTGCTGGTCGAGGATCGCTATGTGATGGACCCCTCGCCGATCCCGAAATTCGACAATCCGAAGCTTGGCGACACCCCGGCGATCCAGCTGTTCGGCGCCGGGCGCGAGCAGCGGATCTACGCGCTGCCGCCCTACACCAGGGTCGTCAGCCTCGATTTCGAGGATCACCCGTTCGAGGCGACGAAAGCCGATCACGCCTGCGACCTCTGCGGCTGCGAGACGAGCTATCTCGACGAGGTGATCGTCGATGACCGCGGCGGGCGGATGTTCTGCTGCTCGGACACGGATTTCTGCGAAAGCCGGCGCGCGGCCGGGCATCGCGGGCGCCTCTCGCCCGGGGAGGCCGCGTGATGGAGGGGCCGGATCCGAGTATTTTCGCCAGGAAAAGCCCGGGCGCGGAGGAACCGCTCCTCACCGTCGCGGGGCTGGAAAAGCGCTATGGCGCGCGGATCGGCTGCACCGGGGTGAGCTTCGATCTCTACCCGGGCGAGGTGCTTGGCATCGTCGGCGAATCCGGGTCGGGGAAGTCGACGCTGCTGGGCTGCCTCGCCGGGCATCTCGCACCCGAGGCCGGGACGATCGCCTATCGCGGGCGTGACCTCGGCGCGATGAGCGAGCCGGAGCGGCGCGTGCTCGCGCGGACGGAATGGGCCTTCGTCCATCAGAACCCGCGCGACGGGCTGCGCATGGGGGTCACCGCCGGCGGCAATGTCGGCGAGCGGCTGATGGCGGTCGGCGCGCGCAACTACGGTGCGATCCGGGCGGCGGCGGAGGACTGGCTCGGTCGGGTCGAGATCGACGCGCGCCGCATCGACGACCGGCCGCGGCAATTCTCCGGCGGCATGCAGCAGCGGCTGCAGATCGCGCGCAACCTCGTCACCGCGCCGCGGCTCGTGTTCATGGACGAGCCGACCGGCGGGCTCGACGTCTCGGTGCAGGCGCGGCTCCTCGACCTCTTGCGCGGGCTCGTGCGCGACATGGGGCTCAGCGTGGTGATCGTCACCCATGACCTCGCCGTCGCGCGGCTGCTCGCCGACCGGCTGATGGTGATGAAGGACGGGCGCGTGATCGAACAGGGGCTGACCGATCAGGTGCTCGACGATCCGCAGGCCGCCTATACCCAGCTTCTCGTGTCCTCCGTCCTGCAGGTGTAGCCGATGACCGAACCGATGATCCTGATCGAGAACCTGTCGAAAAGCTTCACCCTGCACAATCAGGGCGGGGCGGTGATTTCGGTGATGGAGGGCGCCGCGCTTTCCGTCGCCCGCGGCGAATGCGTGGCCCTCGCCGGCCCCTCGGGCGCGGGGAAATCGACGCTGATGCGGATGATCTGGGGCAATTATCGCGCCGCCTCCGGTGTGATCCGGGTCGCCGGGCTCGACGTGGCGCAGGCCGCCCCGCGTGAGATCATCGCGCTGCGCCGCGCGACGCTCGGCTATGTCAGCCAGTTCCTGCGCGTGGTGCCGCGAGTGCCCTGCCTGCGCGTGGTGGCCGAGCCGCTCCTCGCGCTGGGGGTGCCGGAGGCCGCGGCGCTCACCCGCGCCGCCGATCTGCTCGGGCAGCTCAACATCCCCGAGCGGCTCTGGCCGCTTTCCCCCACCACCTTCTCGGGTGGCGAGCAGCAGCGCGTCAACATCGCGCGCGGCTTCGCCCATCCCTTTCCGGTGCTGCTCCTCGACGAGCCGACCGCCTCGCTCGACGCGCGAAACCGCGAGGTGGTGCTCGCACTGATCGAAGCGGCGAAGGCGCGTGGCGCGGCGATCGTCGGCATCTTCCACGACGACGCGGCACGCGCACGGCTGTGCGACCTGGAGATCGACGTGACCCGGTTCACCCCGGCGAAGGCGGCCTGACGATGGCCGGGCGGATCATCGCGCTCGTCGGCCCCTCGGGCGCGGGCAAGGACACGCTCCTCGCCGGGCTGATCGCGGCGCGCCCCGGAATCCACCGCGCCCGGCGCGTGATCTCGCGCCCCGCCGACGACGCGAGCGAGCCCTTCGAAAGCGTCACCCCCGCGGAATTCGCCGCGCTGCGCGCCGCCGGCGCCTTCGCGCTGCACTGGTCGGCGCATGGGCTCAGCTATGGCATCCGCACCGCCGAATTCGCGCCCGTCGCGCAGGGCCGCACCGTGATCTTCAACGGCGCCCGCCGCGCGCTCACCGAGGCGCAGACGCTTTTCCCCGCGCTCGAGGTGATCGAGATCACCGTCGATCCCGCGGTGCTCGCTCACCGTCTTGCCGCGCGCGGGCGGGAAAGCGCCGAGGAGATCGCCCGCCGCCTCGCGCGCGCCGATCTCGCCTTGCCTGCCGGCATCGCCCGCCGCAGCCTGCCCAACGACCGCACGAAGGAGGAGGGCGTCGCCCGGCTGATCGCCGCGATCGACGCGCCCCTCCCCGCCCTGACCGGAGCCAAAGAATGACCGAAACGATCCTTGCCAATGCCACGCTGATCCTGCCCGGGGAGGCGCTGCGCGGCGCGCTTATTCTGCGCGGGGGCGAGATCGCCGAGATCGTGCCGGGCGCCGCGGTGCCGGCGGGCGCCACCGATTGCGAGGGCGATCTGCTGCTGCCCGGGCTGATCGAGCTGCACACCGACAACCTCGAACGCCACATGGAGCCGCGCCCGAAGGTGAACTGGCCCCATGCCGCCGCGATCATCGCCCATGACGCCGAGCTCTGCTCGGTCGGCATCACCACCGTCTTCGACGCGATGCGCGTCGGTTCGATCCCGAACAGCCGCGGGCGCTACCCGAAATATGCCCGCGCGCTCGCCTCCGAACTGCTCGAGCTGCGCGCGGCGGGGGGGCTGAAGATCAGCCATTACCTGCACCTGCGCGCCGAGGTCTGCTCCGAGACGCTGCGCGAGGAGCTGGACGAATTCGGCCCCGAGGACCGCGTCGGCATCGTCTCGCTGATGGATCACACCCCGGGCGAACGGCAGTTCCGCGACATCACGAAGCTGAAACATTACGTGCAGGGCAAGCTTGGCCTCAGCGACCCGGAATTCGACGATCACGTCGCCGAGCTGAAAAGCCTGCGGGAGAGTTTCGGCGACGATCACGAGATCGCCGCGGTGGCGGCGGCGCGGAGCTTCGGCGCGGTGCTCGCGAGCCATGACGACACCACCGCCGCGCAGGTCGCGCGCTCGGCCGCGCATGGCGTGCGCTTCGCCGAATTCCCGACCACGATCGAGGCCGCGGCGGCCTGCCATGCGCAGGGCATCGCGGTGATGATGGGGGCGCCGAACCTCGTGCGCGGCGGCTCGCATTCGGGCAATGTCGCGGCGAAGGATCTGGCCGAGGCCGACCTGCTCGACATCGTCTCCTCCGATTACGTTCCCTCGGCGCTGCTGTCCTCGGCGCTGATGCTCGGCGATCTCTGGGGCGACATCGCGCGCGGCATCCGCACCGTGACGGCGGCGCCGGCGGCGGCGGTGGGGCTCACCGATCGCGGCGAGATCGCGCCGGGCAAGCGCGCCGATCTGATCCGGGTGAAACGGATCGGCGGCGCGGGCGCGGTGCGCGGGGTCTGGATCAAGGGCGCGCGCATGTGACGGCATTTCATGCGCTGGACCTCGTCCTGTGCATGATCGGTGATGCGCTGTTTCCGCAAGGCCGGCCGGCGCACAGATGCCCCTCGCGGTCGAAGCGCCGGCAGCGCTGGTCCGAGCGCAGGACAGGCGGCGCAGGGCGCGCGGCAGACGCGGAAAGCGGCCCTGCCCCAGTCAGCTCACAATGGGATCACAGGGCCTCACGCGTGACGGGAAACTCGAATTGCGTGCCGGGGAATGGCTCGTCGCGCAGGGTGAAATGCCACCATTCCAGCGCATAGGGCCGGAAGCCGGCACGGGCCATCGCCGCGCTCAGCGTCCGGCGGTTGCGCGCCGCCTCGGGCGAGGAAGCGGCCTCCTGCGCGCTTCGTGGCGAGAAACAGTCGAAATTGGTGCCCATGTCGATGCTCGATTCAAGGGGGCGTTGCCCGTGGGGGGCATCGCATGGCGCGCCATTGGCCCGCATGCGCGGCGGCTCTTCGCCAAGCGCGAGCAATCCGACATCGACGGTGGAGCCGCGCGAATGGCTGGATCTGTCGGAAATATAGCCCTGACGGACAAGATCGCGGCGCGCCACCTCGGGGAAGAATGCGGGATTGTAGGCGGGGGCGCCCGCCGCCCGGACCCAGGCGGCGAAATGCCGGACCGCGCCCGCAGGCCGGTAGCAATCGTAGACGACGAGCCTGAGCCCCGCCGGACGCAGCGCCCGCTCCGCCCGCAGGAGCGCCCCGGCGGCCGCGCTCGTGAGCAGGCACTCGGGCGCCTCGTAGCCCGGCACCCGGGCGCCGGTGAAATTATAGGGGCCGGCGTAGCGGATATCCTGTGCGATCCCCGGCGCCACGTCGGAGAGCCGCACGAAGCCCTTCTGCGGGGGCTGCGCCGCGGCGGGCGCGGCAAGCCCGAGGCAGGTCAGAACTCCGGCTCGAAGCCATTGACGGAGGACCATCCGGTCTGTCCCTTCCATTCGATCTGGCACCAGTCGTAGCGCCCGCCGCCCGCATCGGGGCGCTGGCAGGCGATCATCCGGATGCCACCCGATCTCGCCGGGATCGCGAAGAGCACCGGATACATCGTGCCCGGTCCCGAGCGCACATTCTGATAGCCCTGCGAGACGGAGGCCTTCACCTTCCAGCTCGGACCGCTGACGGAGCGTTCAGGGGCACTCTGAGGCGCGGGGCTGGGGGCCGGGACGGGCTGGGCCTGCGGCACGCTGCCTCCGTCCGAGCAATTCCCGAGCCCCGGATAGCATTGCGCCTGCCCCCGGGCGGGCAAAGCCAGGAGCAGGCCGACGGCAAGGCCCGTCACCAGGGGGCCGCCCAGTCGCATCATCTCAGTTCCCCTTCCGGTCGAATGCCGGGAAATATTCCCGGATAAAGGCCTCCCCTTCAAGCAGGGCCGGTTCGATGCCTCGGCCGGGAAAGCTGCGGTAGTAGTTGAACCCGGCCTTCATCGCGACATAGCGCTGCTCGGGGGTGCCGTGGTGGCCAATTTGCGAGAAGTGATCGTCCCCCAGTTCGAAGAGCGCCTGCGCGAAAGTGTCGATCTGCTCGGGGCTGTCTGCGAATTTGTTGCCCATGTAGAAGCCGGCCATGTAATCCGCATGCAGCTCGACGAATTTCACCGAACGATGTCGGTCGCGCAGCCGCTGGAACAGCGCGGCATGATGATATTGGGCGATATGGGAGAATTCATGCGCGATCACCCCGGCCACGACCGAGCCCCCCAGTGCGCCTTGCGACAAATGCTGCAACAGCAGCGCCTTTTGATAGAGGATCGAGCCGTCGGTCTGCGGCGTTTCGGGGAAGGTGCGCAGGGTGGCGAAGGCATTGGCGAGCCCGCCGGTGTAGATGTAAAAGGCCGGACGCAGGTTGAAGAAGCGCGACTGGCTGTTGAGTTCCTCGCTCAGCGCGCGATCGAGCGCCGCAGTCCCGGTGCCGCTGACGCGGTTGAGCTCGTCCATTTCCGCGCCGCCCCCCGAGGCACAGAGCACGATATCCTCGGCGCGGCCCTGCGCGGCGGCGCCCTGCTGGGCGCGCGCGCAGAGCGGACACAGGGCCGCAGCACCGGCGAGCGCGGAAAGCGTGAAGGTACGGCGATGCATGGTTCTCTTCGGGGGCTGGGGGGCGAAGAAGTGTCGTTGGCGTCGGGGCAAGCCTAGCCCAAGGGAGCCGCCGCTCGCAACCGTGGCGAGAAGCGCGATCCGCAGCTGAGCGCACAGCTTTCACGGCTCAGGTCCGGGCGATGTCGCCAGCTCTCCGACAGGAAGGCCGCGGGTGCGCGGCCCCGCCGTGCGCGGGGCGCCGCGCGACCGCGATCAGAGGCGCAGACGATCGGGGCCAGAGCATTAGGCGCATCGCGAAACATCCCCTCTGTCCGCTCCCCAAAGCCGCACCGGAGCCCCGGCCGACCTTGCCGCCGGCTTTCAGCGCATCTCCTCCCCGGCCCCAAGCGCGGCGACGCCGCCTGCGGTGGCCGCGGGGCCATGCTCTGCCGCGCCCTCGCCGCGCACCCGCACCTCGCGCACGGCAACCGATATCCCCTTGTCCTGAAACATCTTTTGCACGGCGTCATAGACGATCCGGCGCAGCCGGTATTGCTCTCCGGGCACGCATTTGTAGCTGGTGCGCACAATCATCGCCCCCTCATCGACCATCACCACACCGCCGAACTCCAGCCGTCCGACGAACAGCGGCGCCAGATGCGGATCGGCCAGAAGCGCCTCGGCCAGATGCTCGAATTCGGCCTGCAGGAGCCTCAGGTCGGTATCGAAGGGCAAGCGGAAATCGAGCCGCAACGAGATCCAGTCGCGCGAATGGTTGGCGATGGTGCGGATCTCGCCAAATGGCACGGTGTGCAGCGCGCCAAGCGGATGGCGGATCGCCAGCGAGCGGATCCCGGCACGTTCGATCGTGCCCTCGGCCAGCCCCGTGTCGACATATTCGCCAACCCGGAACGCATCGTCCAGCAGGAAGAAAATGCCCGAGACGATGTCCTTCACCAGCGCCTGCCCGCCCATGCCCAGCGCGATGCCCACCACCCCGGCGCCCGCCAGCAGCGGCAGCACATCGACGCCGATCGCCGAGAGCCCGATCATCGTCGCGGTGAGGGCGATGGCGACGAAGGTGGTGTTGCGGATCAGCGGCAGGAAGGTGGCAACCCGGGTCTGGCGCGCGCCACCGCCGGAGGTGGCGGCGCAAACCACCCGCTCGGAGCCGATCGCCACCACCTGCCAGAGCACATAGGCGATGAGCAGGGTCACCAGCAGTTGCGTGAGCGCCGGGCCCAACGCCTCGGCCAGCGGGTTGCGCCAGATGTCCCAGGGCCCGCTCCAGAGCCGCACCAGAAGGGTGAGTGTGCCGACGGTGGCCAGCGCGCGCCCGAGCCGCGAGAAGAATTGCGCGAAACTCGGCGGGGCGCTCAGGCCGGGCGGCGGGGGGGGCGTCGCGGCATCGCTGCGCGCGGCCCAGTCGTCGAGCAGCAGGCAGAGGGCGAGGAGGCCAACGATCAGGAAGACGCTGGCGACGGCGAGGGTATTGGCCTCGAACCGGCCGAGGAGCAGGAGCATCGAGCTCATGGCCCAGGACAGCGCGACATAGGAGGCCGCGAGCAGATGCCAGACGCCCGCGAGCCCCTGCCAGCCCGCCGCGCGCCGCCGCCCGTGGCGATCGCTCGAGAGGATCCGGGCGATGGGCGCGCGATGCACCAGGATCGCCGCGATCACGCCCGCGGCGACCAGCGTGCGGGTGATCAGCGCGAAGGTCAAAACGGCGGACGGGGCGAGCCCCCCCACGCGCAGAAGCGTGGTGGTGCACAGAAAGAAGATCGCTGCGCCGGCGAGGATGACGAGGTGACGATACAGACGAAGCGCCTCGGCGTCGCTGACCGCGGCGAGGCGCAGCGCGGGGCGCCAGGGCGCCAGCACGAGGCGGGCGAGCAGCGCAAAGCCTCGCATCATCAGAAGCGCCAGCATGTAGCTGACGACGAACTTCTGCGCTCCGGTATTGGCCTGCACACTCATCAGCAGGGGCCAGCCGCCGACCACCGCGAAGACCATCATCGCCGCGAGATTGCCGAGGAGCCAAAGGGTTCTGCCGCCCTCTCCGGCCGCGCGGCGGAACCGGGCCAGCATGGCACGAAAGCCAAGCTCGGCCAGCGCGCCGACCGCCAGCCACAGCGCCACCCGCGCCACCAGCGCGCCGAGGCTGAAGCCGGTCTCGCCGAGACGCGCGAAAAACGCGGCCAGCGTGGCGGGAAAGTTGGGGAAATCGGCACCGAGCGCCGCAAGTTGCAGCGCCGCGTGGCGGGAACTTTGCGCCAGCACCTCGAAGACCGCCATCGCGCCCTGCACGAAACCCGAGGTGGCGATTGCGGGCGCCTCGGGCGATCCGGCCAAGGCGTGCATCGGGAGAAGGCCCACGAGCCCCCACATATAGGCCCGTCTCATGCCCATCTCTCCAAAACGCGGTCTTTTGTCACGTTTGGGATGCTATCGCAGGTTTACACAGGCGAACAAGACGGTTTGGATAGGAAGGAAACCGCGGCGAATGCGGGCCGGAATGCCTTGCCCCGAGAGGGTCGGAACGACAGGAAGGATGGATCTCGATGCGCGCTCTCAGCATTGCCTGTGCCGTTTTTGCCCTTCAAATGGCGGCCCTGGCGCCCGCTCTCGGGCAGGACACGCCTTCCGAGGCGCCCTCGGTCGCGACGCTCGAGCGGTTCGCGCAGGTCGAGGCGCTGCTGGCCAGCGAGCCGAAAGCGGCGCTCGATCTGGCCGACGCACTGCTTGCCGAGCATGACGACGACGACCTGCGGCTGATCTTCGCCCGCGCCGCCCTGACGGCGGGTGAGCCCGCCCGCGCGCTGACGTTCCTTGCGCCGCTGGCCGGCCGCCTCGCCGCCACCGATCCGCGCCGCACCGAAAGCTTCGATCTGACCGCGGCGGCGCAGGACAGCCTCGGCGATGCGCAGGCGGCGTTGAACGCCCGGCTCGCGGCCTATGACACGCTCGAAAAGCGGCTCGGGCCGGAGAACCCGGCGCTGCTGGCGCGTCTCGATGCGCTGCGCCCCGAGATCGAGGCCGTGATGCCGCAAATCCTGCCGCAACTCGATTCGATGCGCGCCGTGGTGGTCGAGGCCAACAAGTCCGGCGCGCCCTCCTCCGTTCGCATCGCGGGCAAGCCCGATGCGGTCACCGTCTGGTATGGCACCAACCGACGCCCCACCGGCAACCCCGATCCGGCGCAGGCCTATGGCTCGGAGCGCGGCGATCTGTCGGTGGGCAAGCTTGTCGTGACGATCCCGCCCAACCACTTCGCCGGGATGATCGAGCGCCCCGGCGGCTGGCTTTTCACCGACCATCTCGACCCGAACGAGCATGTCGTTCTGGCCGAGATCGAGCAGATGGGGCGCGAGGCTTTCGCCGCGGGCTGTTGCGAGGCCGAGGACCGGCTTTTGTTCGTGCACGGTTACAATGTGTCCTTTCACGACGGCGCGTTGCGTGCGGCGCAGCTAAGCTACGATCTCGAATTTCCGGGCAAGACGATGTATTACAGCTGGCCCTCGAAAGGCTCGCTCTACGGCTATCTGTCCGACGCCAATGGCGTGGTTTCGACCCGCCCGGCGATGGAAGAATTCCTCGAAATCGCGACGCGCGGCAGCGGCAAGCTGCATGTGATCGCGCATTCGATGGGCAATCGCTACCTGCTCGAGGCGCTCGAGACCTTCCTGCTGCGCCACCCCGACCGGCACATCGGCCAGCTGGTTCTGGCCGCCCCCGACGTCGATCGCGCCGAGTTTCTGGCGCGCTTTCCGGTGCTGCGCGACCATGTCGACGGGGTGACGCTTTACGCCTCGAAACACGATCTGGCGCTGAAACTGTCGCGGCAGGTGAACGGCGGCGCGCGGCTCGGCGACGCCAATGATCAGGTGGTGACGATCGACGGGCTCGACACGGTGGATGCCTCGTTGATCGAGGCCGACAGTCTGGGCCACAGCTATTTCGGCGACGCGCCGCAGATTCTGGGCGACATTCTGGGGCTGGTGCGGCTGGGCTGGAGTGCGGACGAGCGTTGCTCGGTGGCGCCGCGCGCGGCCACGCAGGGGCGGCTCTGGGAGGTCGAGCCCGATGGCTGCCGGGTCGAGGTGGTGCGCACGGCGGGCGATCTGATGCGGGTCTACGGCGCGCGCGCGCTGGCAGAAGGGCAACGGCGGCTGGATGCGTCGCCGGGCGATCAGGTCGAATTCTGGCAGGGCGTGATGAAGGTCATGCAGGCTTCGCTGGCGCAATAGCGCGCCGCCCCCTCCCATTTCCCAACTGAAAGCATTCCGATGTCGCGCCTTTTCCCCGCCTTGCTCGTCACCTTTTGCCTTTCACCGCTGGCTCTTGCCGCCCAGACCGCGCAAAGCCCCTTTGCCCCCGACCCGACCGGTGCGGTCAGCGCCGAGGGCGTCTATGCCCCCGCGGCCCTTGCCGATCTCGCGCCTGCGTTCGAGGGCGCCGTGGCGAAAGAGGATGACCCGCGCATCGCCGTCTGGATCGCGCTTCGTGCGGCGGGCGACATCGACGGGCTGATCGCCGCGACCGAAGCCGATCTGCGCAGCCCCGCCCCGCACCCTTCGGCGAGCCATGTCTGGGCCTGGGCGCAATGGGCGAAAGGCGCGATGGGGCCGAACCTCCTGCCAAGCCCGCCCGAAGATCTTGCCCCCGTTCTGACCCTTGCCGCGCAGGCGTTTCAGGCGGCGCGGATGGGGCGCGACGATCTTCTGGCGGCGCTCTCCGAGGCGACGCTCGCCCGGCCCCGCGCCGATTACTGGGCCGATTACGAGATCGCCTATGCGAGCTGCGGGCTTGGGGCGCGCGCGGATTGCCTGCAAATCGCCGAGCGGCTGGTCGAGACCTTCCCGGCCGATTTCGGCGCCGCCTTTCTGCTGGGCGGCACCTTCATCGCGGAGCCCGCGCCGGTGATCGACTGGCTCGTGGCGCATCCGGGCGTCGACCGGGCCCCCGGCGGCGCGCTGATCCGCGCGCTGCTCTCGCGGCCCGACACAACCGCGGCCGAGATGCGCGACCTCTCCGCGCTCTGGCTTGCCGTCGCGCCGAATGACCCCAATGCGCAGCGCCGCCTGGGCGCGCAGCAGCAAAGCTTCTGGCGCACCGAGGAGGCGCTCGCCGCCTATGAGCGCGAGGAGGCCGTCTATCCGTTCCGCGATGCGGCCGAGCGGGTCGCGAAGGCGCTCGCGGTGCTCGGGCGGTTCGACGCGGCGCGCAGCACCGCCGAGGCCGCGGCCCGCGCCGACCAGCCCGAGGCCGCGCGCGCGGCATGGGCCGGGCTGACCGCGCTGCGCGGCTTTACCGAGGCGGGCGAATTGGGCGAGGCGCGTGCGGCGGGGCTGAAGGCGATGGAAAGCGGGGCCGATCTGCGCCCCCTGCTGGTGTCCTTCGGGGACATGCTGACCCGCGAGGACTTTGCCGGCGAGGCCGTGCCGCTTTTGAACAAGGCGGTGGCGCAAGATCCGCGCGACACGGCCGCGGCGGCGGCGCTGATCAAGGCGCTCGACGCGGACGGCCGCCCACAGGAGGCCCTGACCGCCTTCGAGGCCTATCGCGCGGCGGGAGGGGCGCCAAGCGACACGGCCTTCAACGCGGCCCGCAAGATATTGGCGGCACAAGGCGACCGCGCGGGCTTTGACGCGCTGCACGTCGCGGCCCTCGCAGAGCTGCCCCGCGCCGCCTGGCTGCACGGCAATTTCGCCTATGACCTGTCGAAACAGGACCGCCCGGAGGAGGCTTTCGACACCATCCGCGACGCGGTTCTGCTCGATCCGGTCTCGGACTGGCGCCTTGCCCGGCTCGTCGATTACGCGGACAAGTCCGACCGGATGACCGAGGCCACCGATCTGCTCGAAGCGGTGGTGGCGCGCCATCCCGACCAGGCGGAGGCCTGGGCGCAGCTCGGCCGCGCCACGAAGCAGGATCTCTCGATCTGGGAACGCGCCCGCCTGGCCGCCCCGCGCGAGGCCTTCCCCGAGCTGCGCCGCGCGAAAGCGCTTGCGAAAGCCGCCCCCGACGACTGGCAGGGCGCGATCGCCAGCCTCGATGCGGGGCTCGCGCGGCTCGAGGCGGCGGGGGCCGAGGCGCCCGAGCTCGCGGAGCTGCTGGAGGAACGTGCCGGGCAGGTTGACGACGCCGTCTATGCCGGCCGCATGTATGACGTCGCGCGGATCGAGCAGGCGCTGGCCGATCTCGACCGTGCCCGCGCGCTTGGCCTTGGCGAGGATCGCTACTGGAAATTGCGCTATTTCCTGCTGAGCCGGATCGGGCCGTCGCAGGCGCTCACCGTCGCGGCACTGCAAGACCAGCGCACCCACCCCGACGACGAGGGCGCGGTCGGAAACCTCTACAAGGGCGATGTTCAGGAGAACCTTGGCGGCGGCGCGCTCGCCTTCATCGCGCATCACGCCTATGTCGAGCGCCAGCCGCGCAACGCCGAACGGTTGAGCGGTTTTGCGCATCGACACAACAAATGGGGCGGCTCGCCGGTGGTGGCGCTGGCCTATCTCGAACGCGCGAAGCGCTGGGATCCCGAGGCTGCGGTGAAGGTCGAAACCGACCATGCCTACAAGACCCTCGGCGCCTACAAGCGGCACTACGCCGAGCAATATGACAAGGGCGTTTCGGTTTCGGAATCCGACCTTTACATCTCCTGGTTCGAATCCGCCCGCGCCGATACCCGCAAGCCTCAGCCGACGATCCGCCAGCTTGACCTGAACGCGATGCGGGTCTCGATGATCCAGCCCGACGGCACCGAATGGGAGGCGCAATATCACCCGGTGACCGGGCGGATGACGCGGTTCAAGGTCGGGCGCGTCGAGGGCGGCGTCGATTACAACGCGGATGGCAATGTCGAGCGGATGTTCCTCGGCGATCGCGTCGAGACGCGGCTGATCTATGCGCCGCACGACCCCGAACATCCCGTGTCGCCGATCGTGCGCATGGAGCAGAAGGGCAGCCCCGCGCTGAGTTTCGACTACAATGCCGCGGGCAAGCCGACGCGAATCGAGGTCGAGGGACTGGGCCGGCTTCTGGTCAGCTACGATGCCGCGGGCGAAATCACCGAGACGCAGGCGCAGGCGCCGGACGGATCGGAGGGCGGCTCGCGCATCGCCGCGGCGGTGATCGGCGCGTTCAACGGCTTTCAGACGGTGCTCGGCAATCTGCGTGACGTCCAGCGCGGGAATTTCTCCGACATGCAGGTCGATGACCCGGAGCTGAACGCGATGCAGGCGCGGGTGGAAGAGGCGAACGAGGACGAGACGGTCTCGATGCTCGACTATCGCCGGGCGCAGATGGATCTGGCGCGGATGCTGCTTGAACGGCTCGGCGATCTGCCCGCCCATGCCGGGCGCGCCGAGGATCTTCTGTCCGACATCTATTATTCCGCCCGCTCCGCCGAGGAAGAGGGTGTCGAGGCCGGCGAGGCCGCCGCCTTTCAGACGCTGGGCCTCGAGGCGGTGTCGCGCTGGCGCGCGCTCGCGGCCCTGATCCGCCCCGAGGGCCTGCCGGAAGATCGCTGGTCCGACTGGGAGGAGATGCGAGACTGGGCGCTGGGGCTTACCCCCCTGTCCCCCGAGGCGGTCGGCGCGCAGGCGCGCTTTGGCGCGGAACTCGCGCAGGGCGGCTTGCGGCTCCTGTCCGAGGCGGGCTGGCTGCGCGCCTCGGCGCTGACCAATCCGGGGTTCTGGCGCTCCTACCCGCGCGCCGACGTATTCCCCCGCGCGCTGGTCGAACGCGGCCTGCGCCTGTCGGATCTGGTGGTTCGCGCCAATGGCGATGTGGTGGTAGGTTCGGATCGCGGCATGGCGGTCTTTCGGCGCGGCTTTTGGGAATGGTTCGGCTTCGACCGGGCGGCGGGCGCCTTCTCGGCCTCGCTCGCGCCTGCGCAGCTCGACCCGCATTCCGCCGTCGCCGCGCTCGCCGAGGATGATCTGGGCCGGCTCTGGCTCGCCACCGGCGCGGGGCTGATGATGCTGTCGGGCGACTACACCGCTAAGGCGCAACTGTGGAAAACCGACGACCCGGCGCTCCCCGAAGGCCCGCTGGCGGCGCTGGCGGTGAACGGGCCGCGCATGGCGCTCGGCAATGGCGCGGGGCTGGTGATCTGGGATCTGGAGCGGCTGACCGAGATCGCGCGCAGCCCCCAGGCGATCGAGGCCCTGCGCCCCGCGCGCGACGGGTTTCTGGTGCTTGGGCGCACGGGGCTTTCCTTTCACGGCCCGCGCGGCGAGGTCGCTCTCACCGATTACCGGGTCACCGACGCGCTCGCCCCCGAACACGAGGACGCGCTTTACCTGATCGCGGGCGAGGATCTTTTGCGCGCCGACTGGCCGCAGACCGAGCCCGATGCCGCCACCCTCGCCCTCCCGGGGCCGCTCTCCCCCGTCGCGGGACAGGAGACCATCGCGCGCACCGATGCGCCGGCGGGGCTGGTCGAGCTGCGGGCCTTGCCCGACCGCGTGGCGCTGACCGTGCTCACCGACCAGGGGGGCGCGGTGATGGGGCGCTCGGGCTTCGAAGCCTTCGGCGAACCCGGCCGCGACCGCCCCACCGGCCTGCGCCGTGCGGTGGAACGCGACGGGCAGCTCTGGATGCTGACCTCGGACGGCGTGGCGGCGGTGGTGCGCGGGCAGGCCCGGCTCGCCCACGAGGGGCGGGTCGACGATCTGCTCACCTTCCCCGAGCTGGGCGTCACCTTCGTTGCGGGCGGCGGCAGTCTCGAGGTGATCCACCACGACGATCTGACCGCGGGCGCGCAATTTTTCGCGCCACTTGACGCGCATATCCTGCGCCGCGCCCCCGATGGCGCGCTCATCACCCATTCGGGCAACCGGGTGATGCGCTTTCCCCCCGGCGCCACGGCCGCCGAGGAATTGTTCACCACCCGGCAGAGCGTGCCCGATGACCGCGGCCAAGGCCCGCTGCGTGACATTCTGGCGGCGCAGGACGGCACGATCTGGGCCCTTGCCGGCGCGAGCGCCTTTCGCTGGCAGCCGGACGGTGAGCTGACCGAGTTCAGCCTTTACACCGGCCCCGCCGATTACCCGGTCTGGTCCGACAGCCTGCACGGGCTCTATCAGGCGCCTGACGGGCGCATCCTGCTGGTGGCCTCGAACAATGCCCATCTGAGCTACCGCAACCGCCGGCTGCAAGGCGGGCTGTTTGAATTCGACGGCACCCGCTTCGTGCCAAGCACGCTCGATGTGGCGGGCTCGTGGTTCGCCACATCGCTCACGCCCCAGCCCGACGGTTCGGCCATCCTTGGCACCAACCGCGGCTTCGCGCGGCTGGCGGGCAAGACCTGGACCGAGTTCCGCATCGCCGAAGACCGCAGCTACATGGCGCTGCGCGACGCGCATCCGGCGCTTTATCTGGGCACGCGCGGGGTGCAATTGGGCGAAGACCTTTGGCTTTACGGTTCCGCCGCCGGGGTCGTCGCGCGCAAGGGCGAGACCTGGTTCTACCCCGACCGGCTGAACTGGATGCTGCCCGATCAGGACTTCGCCAGCTACGGCGCGCGCGTGGTGCATGCGCTCGAGACCGATCCCGAGGGCCGCGTCTACATCGCCACCGATGCCGGGGTGACCGTCTACGATCCGCGCGGCGCCGGGCCCGAAGCCTTCCTGATCTCGCAGGCACAAAGCGAATTCGCCTTTACCGCGCTCGAACAGGGGCGGATGCGGGCGGTGAACGACGTGCTGATGGACGCGTTGCCGCCCGACAGCGAGGCCGGCAAGGTGGCGGCGAATTTCCGCAAGTCGGCCCGTGCGATCTCGGCGCTCGAGGAAAAGCTCGACCGCGCGGTGGGCGAGGATGCCGCGCGCAAGGCCGATCTGGAGCGGCAGATCCTGCGTGCCAAGCAACGCGACCTGGCGCTTCTGGGCAAGCTTGAAAAGGAAAACCCGTCCCTGTTCAACATGTTGCAGCTCAATCCGATGGATCTGCGCGGCTTCGCCCGCAAGCTGCCCGAAGGCGTGGTGGTGGCGCAATATCTGCCCGCGGGTCAAAGCCTTTACATCAACCTCGTGAGCAGCACCGGCGAAACCCTGCGCGAGGTGCAGCTTGATCCGAAGCTGCTCGACGCAAGGGTGCGGCAAGTGGCGCAGGCCCTGGCGGGCCAGGCGCGCGGGCAAACGCGCCTGTTTGGCGCCGACGAGGGCCCCGATCCGACGCCTCCCGCCCCCACCGACGCGCTGGCCGTCGCGGCACAGGCGGGCGCGATGGCGGCGGGCGAGGTGCTCGACACGCAAGCCGCGCTGGCCTGGCTTTACGATCAGCTCTTGCGCCCGATCGAGAACGACATCCCCGAGGGCGCCGCGCTGGTGGTCTCGCCCGCGGGCGCGCTCTCCTACCTGCCCTTCGGCGCGCTCATTCGCGAGGAGGGCCCGCGCGGGCCGGTCTATGCGGTCGAGCGCTTCGACCTGGCGGTGGCGCCGAGCCTTTACGCGCTCGACACGATGATCGGCGCGCTGCCCTCGGCAGGTTTCGCGCCGCTCGTCTTTGGCGATCCCGACGGCTCTCTGCCCGCGGCAAAAGCCGAGGCCGAGACCGTGGCGGGGCTGCTCGAGGCCGAGGGCATGGTCGAATTGCGGCTGGGCGAGGAGGCGAGTTACGAGGAATTGCAAGCCCATGCGGGCGACGCGCCGTTCATCCACCTCGCCACCCATGGCAAGCTCGACCCGACCTCGCCCAAGGACAGCTTCCTGCTCCTGGCGGGCAACCGTCATATGGATCTGGCGCAGATCATGTCGATTGCGATGCCAGAGACCGAGCTTGTGTTCCTGTCGGCCTGCGAAAGCGGGATCGGGGCGGATGGGCTCGAATACCGCACGCTCTCGCATGCTTTCGTGCTCGCGCCCGCGCGGGCGGTGATCGCGACGCTCTGGCAGGTGGATGACGAGGCGACCCGCGAACAGGCCGAGACTTTCTATGCCAAGCGCATGGAGGGGGCGGGCAATGCGGCGGCGCTGAGCGAGGC